>CAYJQA010000697.1:0-2772 GCA_964372065.1 uncultured Litorilinea sp. | reverse complement strand
AAGTAGATGTTGCTGTTCAGGAACGCAGGCGACTGCGCCTGGACCAACACCATGATGTCCTTGGCCTCGCCCAAGTCGGCCACGTTGGTCAACTCGGACCATTCGCCGCGAACATAGCCGTTGGCGTACAGCGCGACATCACCGTCGGCGCCGGGCTTGATGCCCAACGACGCCCAGTCATAGTCGATGCCGTCGCCAAAGCCGACCTTGGCGCCCTGGTCGTGGTCCCAGATCAAGTACTTCACGCTGACCAAGACCTTCCCGCCTTCGAACCCGGCAGGCACCGCAAAGCGCGGGCTGCCCATGCCGGCGGCATAGGGCCGGTGGCTGGCGATCTTGATCGAGTGCTCTTCGCGACCGTCGGTGTCGTTGGCGTCATTGAACCGGTTGCCCGGGCCAACGATGCGCTCGCGCGTGAAGACCACGTCACTGGCGTGATACTCGCCTTCGTTGAGGGCGAAGATACCCCAGCCGCTATACCAGTCGGTGTAGAGGTCGGGGTTGCCGTCGCTGGCCGACCAGCCGATGTCGGCGTTGAAGTTCGCACAGACATTCGGCGTGTCATAGAGCGTCAGCCCCGCGCCCAACCCGGTCAGGGTTTGGCGAATACCACGGCCTTCCGATTCCTGACGCCGCCCGCCGTCCCACGCATCCGCTTCCAGCGCATTGGCCGTCAGCGGGGCGTTGACCAGCAGGTCCGACGTGGGCAGGGGGATCGGGAGAAAGCGCGGGCCGGTGAAAGCGATGGGCGGGGGCGCTACCGGCCCGGCCACAGCGGCCAAGGGGGCCAGCAAGAGCGCGGCCAACAGCAACGCCGGAAGTCCGGCCAGCAAACGCATACGAGTCATGTAAAACTCCTTCTGTGCACTCCAAAGGCACGATGAACCAAGACTATGCAGACGAGATGAATCGGGTTGAATGCATGAACGAAGTGCGGGCCGGCGGCGGGATTGCTCCCGCAGATGAGGTCCACCCGGAGGTGGCCCGAGGGGGCGAGGGTCCTAGCCTTGCCATATCCTCTCCCAGCGCGCAAGCTGTAGGCGATGTCTGCTCCTTCCTGCTGCCGGGCGGCCCGAGGTCGCCCTTATCACGGCGGCTTCCACACGAATTGTCAATCCTGAGTGCCGCCAGTCAATCATCTATGACGAAAAATGCCATAAAAAGTTGCGAGATATTATGCACTTTCCTATGATCTGGTGTTAAGTCGTGCGGCGTGAGAGTGTTAGGGTCGGGTCGGACGCCCGACCCGGTTGACAGCACGGCGGCTAGACGGTAGCATGGACCCTGACAAGCGGCGATCGCAGCCGTCACGTCACCCAAGGACCGCCATGATCCACACCCGCACCATTCCGCTGCCCGACGGCCGCACCCTGGCCTACGCCGAGTATGGCGCCCCTGAGGGCTATCCGCTGCTCTGGTGTCATGGCAATCCCGGCAGCCGGCGCGACCCCGACCTGTTGGAGCCGACGTTGCTGCGCCGCGCCCGCGTGCGGGTCGTCGTGCCCGACCGGCCCGGCATCGGCCAGTCCACCTTCAAGCCGCAGCGTAAGCTGAGTGATTGGCCCACGGATGTGGCCGCGCTGACCCTGGCGCTGAACATGGAGCGTTTTGCGTTGCTCGGTCTGTCGGCGGGCGCGCCCTCGGCGCTGGCGGTGGCGTGCAGCATGGCGCACCGGCTGACGCGTGTGGGTATTGTGAGCGGGGTGGGCGTGCTGGAGGCGCTGCCGCCCAAGGCGCGGGGCGCGGTCGCGTCGGGCTACTTTGCCGCAGCCCGGCGCTCCTATTGGTTGGCGCGGTGGGTGGTCCGGCTGATGCGTGGCGGGCTGCGCCAACCGGACAAATTGATGGCGCGGATGAACGCCGCCTTGCCGCCCGCCGACCGGACCGTTATGGCCGACCCGCGCACGCGCCAGACATTCTTGGCCGATCTGCAAGAGTCCCTGCGGCAAGGCACACGCGGCCTGGCTTGGGATGCGGTGATCGCGGCGCGGCCGTGGGGTATCGATCTGGCCGCGATCGACATCCCCGTTACCTTCTGGCACGGTGACGCCGACCGCAACGCGCCGTTGGCGATGGCCGGGCATCTGCACCGGCTGATCCCCTCCAGCCGTCTGCGCGTCTATCCCGGCGAGGGCCATTTCTCGCTGGCGCTGCGCCATTTTGAGGAAATCCTCGGCGAGTTGGTAGTACCCCGCGACTTTGCCGCAGGGGGCTAACCCGCCGCCATTCCCACCGCCCATAGAAAACGGCCCCGGTCGTCGACCGAGGCCGTTGTTTTTGTGCTTGACGGCAGAGACCCCTGAGCGTAGCCCAGGGTGATCAGGACGGCGATTACGGTCGCACGTGGAAATCGCCCAGGCAGACCCACTTGTAGGTGGTCAGCTCTTCCAGGCCCATCGGCCCGCGCGCGTGGAGCTTCTGCGTGCTTACCGCGACCTCCGCGCCCAGGCCAAACTGCCCGCCGTCGTTGAAACGCGTGCTGGCGTTGACAAAGACCGCCGACGAGTTAACCGCGTTGACAAAGGCCGTGGCGTTGGCCCAGTCGTTGGTCAGGATGCCGTCGGAGTGATCCAGGCTGTGGTTCTGGATGTGGGTGATGGCTTCGTCCAGCGTGTCCACGATCTTGATGCCCAAGATGAGCGCCATCCATTCGGTGTCGAAGTCGTCCGGCCCGGCAGGGAGGACGGTCGCGCCGTGGTCGCCGCCCGCCAGGATGGCATAGGCGGCGGGGTCGGCGCGCAACTCCACGCGACCGGCCAGCCGCGCCGCGAT
>CAYJQA010000696.1:0-2784 GCA_964372065.1 uncultured Litorilinea sp. | reverse complement strand
GCGCCGGCCGCGCGCGCACGAGCCAAGACGTGCAGCCCATCCACTTCGGGCATCATCCAGTCCAACACGACCACGTCGGGCATGTGGGCCTGCATCTGCGCCAGCGTCTCCCGCCCATTAGCGGCGGTATAGACCTGGAACCCCTCATAGATAAGGGTACGCCGGATCATCTTCAACAGTTTTTCGTCGTCGTCGGCAACCAAAACGGATGGCATAGGTGTTCACTCTCTTTCACTGCGTTCGCCGCCGCGCGTATCACTGCGCTCATCATTTAGCTCGTCAATGGGTGGGGCGGCGTGTAACCGTTCGATGGGGGCGGCGGTCAGGCTCACCCCTCTCTAACCATCATCATAACGGGTAAAGCTGAGAGAAGTCTGAGAAGAAATGCCGCCGGACGGCTTTCTCAGCCTCTTCTCAGCAATTCCTTGGGTCGCTCACAGACCGGCCCCCTAGGCTAGAAACCAGGACGAAGAACAACGGGTCTCCCGCCAAGGCGCAGCGCCACCGCGCAGAAGTCAAGCGCCAGGTAACGCAGCGCCGGGGACCCCAAGCATTGTATGCGCGAATGGCGCATTGAATGACCGAAAAGAGGCCATATGTCAGTCCAACAGTTATTGAACACCAACCAGCCCACGCGCGAGCCACACCTGCCCACCGGCGCTTTGAGCCGCTATGCCATCTGGATCGCCGGTGCGGTCGTGGCGGCGCTGCTGCTGTGGTTCGGGATCCGCTACCTCCCGTCGCTGCCAACGAACACGGCCGCGACGCTGCCCGACACGGCGGCCGTGTCCACGACCCAGCCCACGACCACGCTCCCGGCGGAACCGGCTGCACCGGCAGACGCCGAGGTCGCGGCGGCGACGGCGGACACGGCCACACCCGCCACCGTGGAAAATAGCTATAGCCGGAGTATCGTCGCCATTGCCCGCAACGAAGAAACCGTGTTGTGGACGGTCGGCGGCGATGCAGCCTTCACCGTCCTGCCCGCGGGGACACGCCTGACCGCGATCGGCCAGTCCGCTGATGGTCTATGGCTCTATACCCAGACGGACGGCAGCGCGGGGTGGGTCGCGGTGGACCAGGTCTTTGCGTTCGACTATGACGGCCTGCCCATTGTGACGCTCGATACCGTGGCGCAAGCGGCGGCGACCGCGGTGAATACGGTGGCGGATGCCGTGGCAGCAGAAGCGGCGGCAGAGGCAGCGGCGCTCGCCACTGCGGCGACCGGCGACCTGACCACCGGCGACACCACGACCGCCGTACAGCCGGTCGCCACGACCAGCGGCGCGCCGGCGACGGTCACCTTGACGGACGCACGTCTCAACGTGCGCTCCGGGCCGGGCACGGGCTACGCCGTCATCGCCCAGGCCGATCCGGGTGCGTCCCTTGTCACGGTGGGACGCGACACCACAGGGGAGTGGATCGCGATTGCGCTGGCGGATGCCGACGGCGGCTTTGGCTGGGTGTCGGCTGCGTATATCAGTATGGACGAGCCGGTGACAAACCTGCCGGTCTCGACGGCGGTCAACAGCGCAGCGGTGGCGGCAACGGCCACCGCTGCGCCCGCGGTTGGGGCCACTGACGCCGCCGCCGCTTCCGCTACCGGTCTGGACGGCACGTTGGTTTTCCAGTCCAGCGGCGGCGGCATGATCTACGCCTATGACCTGGCGACCGCGGCGCTGTGGTCGCTCACCACCGGCTTTGACCCGGCCATCAGCCCCGACGGGCAGACGGTGGCCTTTGTGCGCGACGGCGGCGAAAACGGCATTTATCTGATCAATAGCGACGGCAGCAATGAGCGTTTGCTTTATTCGGGCAGCGAGCTTCTGTCGTCGCCCAAGTGGAGCACCGACGGCGCGTGGATTCTGTTTAGCCGGAGCGACGACAATGAGGTGCTCTTGGCCGGGCCGATGCGGTCGGATGATGAAGGGGATGGGATAAGCCACGACTACAACTATGTGTTGTCGGTGGTGGACTACAATGGGCAGCAGTTCCACGATGTGGCCTCGCTGTTATCGGCGCGTGCGCCGGACTGGAACGCCGCGGGCATCGTCTACCAGTCGGAGGCCGGTCTGCAACTGACGTCCGATACGCCCAACGCCGCCAACACCTTGCTCCTGGGCGACTATCTGAAGCCCTACTTTGACGACCCCGATTGGCAGCCCAATGGCGGGCAGATCGTCTATCAGGGCAAGGAAGCCAGCCATTGGGAGCTGTTCAGCGTCGCCGCCGATGGTACCGGCGTGACCGCGCTCACCCGCCCGGCGACCACCCTGGTGGACGAGATTCCCTCCAACGTCGCCCCCGCCTGGAGCCCTGACGGCCAGCACATCGTCTTTCTCAGCAACCGGCAGACGGACGGGACGACTGGCGACTGGCGGCTGTGGGTCATGGACACCGACGGCAGCAACCAGCGTGCGTTGTCCATCGCGGTGGACATCAACTATACCTTTGGCGTGGAGCAGGTGGTGGACTGGGGCGTGTAAGACCATGCGCCCAGCCACCCACGCGCGGCCCACCCGCGGCGGACACCGGCCGGGGTGGGCCTTTGCGCGCCTACGGCTATTTCCCACCGGCGCGGCTTCTCAGACTATTCTCAGCATTCTCTTGGCGCGGCCACAGCCCGCCCCGCTAAAGTGAAGGGCAGAGAGACGAGTAAACCTGTCTGCGATACGTGAGGAGAAAAGCAAATGACAGAAAAAGCGCCGGTCATCGAGATCAAAGATGTGAGCAAGGTCTACCAAATGGGCGAAACCGCCGTCCATGCGCTGCAAGAGGTTTCGC
>CAYJQA010000695.1:0-2793 GCA_964372065.1 uncultured Litorilinea sp. | reverse complement strand
GTCGTCAGCCATCGCCTCACACCTGCTTACGGTCCTGCCTCAGCCAGTTGGTCGATCTGCTCAATCAAGAGTGGATGGACGACCTGGACCACATCCACGGGCTGGTTGGGTGCGTCCGGATCGACATAGTTGTGCTCCAGGTCCAGACTACTCGCTAACTCGAAGGTGACGACGTGCGCCGTGCCCGGACGCTGCCGGTCCGCTACCAACTGGGCGGTGACCGCGTTGTCGACATTTTCGCGGGCGCCGCCGTTGGTGATGACCAGAATCGCGCCGCTCTGCGGAGCGTGTTGTCGGCGTACGGAGGTGGTTACCGGCTCAGTTAACCACGTTGAAAAATCGGCTTAAGGCGACGCACACGCGCACGCGGGAGTCGGGCGCGCGGACGGTTGTGTTTGCGGCGATTCGCAGCTATAGTTCCACGCCATCGGCTGTCGCACAGCCGGATTACGCGCTTCCCAACCACCAGAAGGCTGAAGGGTATGACCAACCACGAGCTTGACCGTGCGCGCGCAGAATTGCGGGCGACGGGCGCCGAATGGGCGCTCTTGACGTCGGCAGAAAACGTGACTTACATAAGCCACTATGAAGTGCCCGTGGAGTTCGGGCCGCTCGCCCATCTCAGCTACGGCCCGGTAATGGCGTTGATCGGCGTCAACGAACCCACCACCATTCTCGTCGCCAATCAGCACTATGCCGCCGCCGCCCGCCGCCAGTCCACCTTTGACGAAGTGATTGGGTTTGGCACGCTAGAGGTCTTTGAGCCATATACACCGCAAGTGACGCGTGACAACTTCCTGGCCGCCTTGCGCCAGGCGCTTGAGCGGGCCAACCTGGGCAGCGGCGCACTCAAGCTGGCCGTGGAGGAGCGCACGCTCCCGCTGGCCGCGCTGCGGGTGATCCAAGCCGCGCTCCCGCAAGTTGAGTTGGTCGAGGCGGGGCGCGCGTTGGCGCGGGCGCGCAGGGTCAAGACGGCGCGCGAGGTCGGGCTACTGCAGCGGTCGGCGGAAGTTGTGAATGTCGCGCACAAGAAACTGATGGAACTGACCCGGCAGGCAGGCGGGAGCGAATTTGAGATCTGGGCCGGGATCACCCAGGCCATGCACGCATCCGTGGGTGGCAAGCTGTTTGTCGCGGGTGAGGTCGTCTGTGGCCCGCGTAACAAGACCGTCTCGCCGGGTGGGCCGATCGATTATGTGACGCAGCCTGGTGATGTGGCGGAACTCGACATCAGCCCGCGCATCGACGGGTATTGGGCGGACATGGCGAACACCATGATTGTGGGTGCGGCGCCGACGGCGGTACAGAAGAAATACGCCAGGGCGGCGCGCGAGTCTTTCTATGCGGGCGCCGCCCTGGCGCGTCCGGGCAAGCGCGCGAACGAGGTCTTTGCAGCGGTGCACGATGCCTATGACCGCTACGGGCTGAAGCTGGGCCACTATGCGGGTCACGGCATCGGCGTCACCGTGAACGAAGCGCCGTGGTTTGTGCCATCGGACACGACGGTCTTGGCGGCGGGGATGGTAGTCTGTATCGAGACCGGGGCCTATTCCGAAGAGGCGACGGGAAAATGCGAGAAGATGATGGTCATCCAGTCCAGCGGCGACCCCGACATCTTTCCCGATTTCGAGTGGGGCACGCCGCTCTAGCGAGCCGCAGATGACGGACGGCAGGTACGTACGGCAACTGGCTAACGGGGATGGCAGTTGTTGCAGTTCGTTGATAGGATAAGACCAACGCAACTCTGATGAAAGGCGCTAACCGTTGACTGAACAGAACCCGTCTCCATCGAAGACCTCCGCCCCGGTGTCGGCGCCCATCGTGATATCTCCAGAGGTTCTACCGGACAATCAGGTAACGTTCCGCATCCATGCGCCGGCGGCAAGTCAGGTCTCTATCGAAGGTGACTGGAACACGCAAGGCCGTGGTATCGGTGACCTGCTCCAGAAAGACGCGCGGGGCGTGTGGTCGATTACGGTTGAACTCGCCCCCGATTTCTACACCTATACGTTTACCGTGGACGGAGTTCGTACCGTCGATCCTGCCAACACCTGGATCAAACCGGGCGCTCTCCGCATCCAGAATATGTTCGCAGTTCCGGGCGAGGAGATGGCCTTCGCCGACAGTCGCTCCGTATCGCACGAGGATGTACGAATCGTGTGGTATGACTCGCCAACCACGCGCAGTGTGCGGCGGATGCACATCTATACACCTCCGGGATATGAGAGTAGCAACGAAGCGTATCCGGTGTTGTACCTCATTCACGGCGGCGATGATGATGCCGCCTGGCACACGATCGGGCGCGCAGGCTTCATCATGGACAACCTGTTGGCGGAGGGCAAGGTCAAGCCCATGATCATCGTCATGCCCAATGGCAAAATCGATCTGCCTGGTTTCACCTACTTCTTGTCGGACGAAGACAAGAAATCACCTGCCGCGATCCGGAAACGAATTGAGACCATTTCTGAGTTGCATGACATATTCGTTGAAGACTTGCTCACGACCATCATCCCGACAGTGGAGAAGTCGTACCGGGTCCTGACCGATCGTGAACAGCGCGCCATCGCCGGACTGTCGATGGGGGGCGCGGAGACGCTGCGAGTCGCCCCGTCGCGTCTCGATCTGTTTGCGTACATCGGTGTATTCAGTATGGGCCTGCAAGCGGGCCATGATGCCGGCGTGAACACCGACTTCGAGGAACGCAACGCCGGCTTCTTTGCCGACCCCGACCAGACCAACCAAATGGTGAAACTGTTCTACGTGGCTGCGGGAAAGGATGATCAGATCATCGGG
>CAYJQA010000694.1:0-2798 GCA_964372065.1 uncultured Litorilinea sp. | reverse complement strand
CAGGTTCTTGATGTGGGCGTCGATGCTGCGGTCAAAGCCGCCGTCGGCGGGGCCGTGCAGCCGTTCGATCAGTTGCGCCCGGCTGAAGGTCTGGCCCGGATGCTGCGCCAGGATCGCCAGCAGGTTGAACTCGATGCGGGTGAGTTTGATCGGCTCCCCGACCAGCAGCGCCCGATGCCCGTTGAGGTCAAGCTCCAGCATCCCCGCCCGGATCAGACCGGGCGACTGCACTTCGCCCTGGGTGCGGCGCAGGACGGCGCGCACCCGCGCCACCAGTTCGCGCGGGGAGAAGGGCTTGACGATGTAGTCGTCTGCGCCGACCTCCAGGCCGATGAGCCGGTCGGTCTCCTCCACCCGCGCCGTCAGCATGATGATGGGCACGCTCGACACCCGGCGCAAGGCCCGGCAGACGTCCAGCCCATC
Source organism: uncultured Litorilinea sp. (assembly GCA_964372065.1). Taxonomy (GTDB): domain Bacteria; phylum Chloroflexota; class Anaerolineae; order Caldilineales; family Caldilineaceae; genus QEUY01. Next base: position 2,375 of record CAYJQA010000694.1, on the reverse strand, counting down.
CATGCCGGGCAGATTGAGGTCCAGCACGATCAAGTCGGGGCGTTCTTGGCGGGCCGCGATGAGCGCGGCGGGGCCATCGTAGACCGGCAGCACACGGTAGCCGCTGCGCTCCAGGTAGTCGCGCGCCAGGCGCACAATCTTCGGTTCGTCGTCCACCACTAGGATGAGTTCGTTCATGGTACGGTCCAGTTCTGACGGACGCGCGTCCCATTATACCAGCGCGCGCGGATAGCCACTTGGGAAAGTGGCTATCCGCCTGCCTGTTTAGCCGGTGTTACACATTTGTCCACGAAACAGGCCGTGGTCCCCCCTCGCCGGGCTGGTCGGGGCTGACGGCCGGACTACCCTGGGTCGGCGGTTGGGGTTGTGCGGGCGGTTGCTGCGGCTGTTCCCAGGGACCGTGCTGCCAGTGGCCGTGCCGCCACGGGCCATGCTGCCAGGGGCCTTCGCCGCCGTGCATGTGCCAGCGCGCAAACATGAACACTTTGGCGAGGAAGGCGAACATCAGCAGCAGGAAGCCGATGCGAAAGATCACGCCAAAGAAGCCGAAGAAACCGCCGTGCATCATCCCCGGCCCGGCGCGGTAGGCCAGATAGGGGGCCAACCCGGTCGCGTTGCCGCCGCCGGGCAGCAGGCCCAGGACGTAGCCCTGCGCCCAACCGCTGTTATAGATCGCCGAGCCGATGCCGAAGAGCGCCAGCGCCGCCACCGCGGCAATAACCCCCTTGTGAAGTCGCTGTTTTTCCACTGATTTGCTCACTTTCTTTCTCACAGGTGAGGGCCGTCAACGCCCCCATGCTTGCTTGGGTGCGGGGCGGGGCGGGCTTGCCCCAGCCATCCGCACGCCTTCAGTTTCGGGCGGGCCTGTGTAGAAATTGTGAACAGGTGGCGCAGACGTGGTGAAAAACGCGCATACGCGCACGTCCTCACCGCGGCGCGTCGTCGTGGACCAGGCGAATGGTGGGCAGCTTGGCGCGGTCGAACTCGCCGATCCGGTCCGGGCCGAGCGCCGTGATCTCGGCGTGGATGGCCGCGGCCGCGGCGCGCAGCCCGGCCACGTCGATGCCTTGACAGACGGGCGGCAGGTCACGCAGACGGGGCAGCCCGCGGCGAAAGAGCTTGAGCGCGCCCACCCAGTTCCCCTGCTCGACCTGGAGCAAGGCGACGCCCACCAGGAGAATACCCTGGTAGAGATCGCGGATGGGCCGCGGCTCCGCCATCCAGGCGTGCTCAAAGTGCTCATGCTGCTCGAAGAAGTCGCCGCGATTGAAGGCAGCCACGCCTGCCCGCGCCGCGGCGGGCAGCGGCGCATCCCAGCCGTCCACATAGCGCACGGGCGGCTGCACCGCGTCGGCGATCACTTTGGGCAGGTCCCCCATGAGCTTGGAGCGCGGCCAGGCATGGTCGGCCCCGGCGGCGCGCGCGGCGCGCAGGATGTCCACTTCCACGTGGCTGCCGAAGGCGACGACGGGAACCTGGCGCGTGGCGGGGCGCAGCTTGATGCGCTGCAGCGCCGTTTGCCAACCGTCCGCCGCGTTGAGGTCCAGCAGCGCCAGCACGGGATAGTGCGCGTCCACCGCGGCGATAAATTCGTCCGGCGTGTTGACGATCACGGGCTGCCCGCCCTGGGCGCGGATGACGTCCTCGAAGCGGGCGGCAAAGAACAGATCCGGGGCCAGCACGACAATCGCCGGGCGCGCCGCGGCATCCGGGAGTAGGGTGGGGTCAGGGGTCATGCGTTTCTCCGTGCGCATCAAGACAGCGGTTCACGGCTCCATTATACTCAGTCGCGACCGAAAACCCCCTCCCTATTTGACTCTACCCCCAAATAGCCTTACCATTTTCAGTCGCGCCCCGCGCCGGACTCTGCTTGATTGCGGCGCGCCGGCGGGCATCCGACTATGACCGTCTCAGCGGCCTGGGGCCGCTTTCGCGAGGGGAGGAATGAACACCATGCGACTTGTCCCACGAAAACTGTTCCTGACGCGTGGCGTCGGCGTCCATAAGGAGAAGCTGACCAGCTTCGAGATGGCGCTGCGCGAGGCGGGCATCGCCCACTTCAACCTGGTGCGCGTGTCGTCCATCTTCCCGCCCAGTTGCAAGATCGTCGAGAAGGCGGAGGGGCTGGCGCTGCTCCAGCCCGGCGAGATCGTCTTCGCCGTCATCGCTGAGATGGCCGCCAACGAGCCGGGCCGCCGCATCGCCGCCACCATCGGCGTGGCGCGCCCCACCGCCCCCGACAAGTACGGCTATCTCTCCGAGCACCACTCGTATGGCATGACCGAGGCCGAGGCCGGCGACTATGCCGAAGACCTGGCCGTGACCATGCTGGCGACCACGCTGGGCATCCAGTTTGACGCTGAGAAGGACTACAA
>CAYJQA010000693.1:0-2798 GCA_964372065.1 uncultured Litorilinea sp. | reverse complement strand
AACACCGCCACGGCCACCACCAGCGGCTTCGTCCCCGGCGGTTCGGGCACGGCGCCCGTGACCTTCGACGCCCCAACTAACGTTGTTAACGCCTCCATCAAGGTGGTCGATACGAATGGCGGTTCGTGGCAGTTCAACGACAGCGGCGACCTCTCCTACTTCAGGACCTTCTCCTGCGACGCCGACAAGGGTGTCCACAACAACACGGCCACGATCATCCAGACCGGCCAATCGGACAGCGCCTCGGTGGTGGTCAACTGCTATGCCCCCGTCATCAGCAAAACGGCGGCAGGCACCTATGACGAAGTGCACGACTGGACGGTCGTAAAGACAGTCAGCCCCGCGTCGCAAAGTGCGTTTGCGGGTGACAAGGTGAACTACGAGTGGACAGTCACCGTGGAGGAGAAGGTCTCCGAGGCGAACTTCAAGGTCGACGGCGTCATCACGGTTATGAACCCGGCGCCAATGGATATGACCGTCGCCCTGGCGGACGTCTTGGAAGGAGGCACGGCCGCGAGCATCGGCGATGCCGGCTGCACGCTAGATGGCGGCATGCTGCTCGTCCCGGCGGGAGCCACTGTGGCATGTGACTACCTGGCGACGCCGACTGACAAATCGGCCACACTCAACGCCGCCACCGCCACCCTGAAGGGCATCGACTACGTCGCCACCGATCCGATCGAGTGGTCGCCAACCGTCATTCGCGGCTCGGCATCGCTGGACGACGAACAGAACCCGAACCTGCCGCCGAGCATCACAGAAGGCGGCACGTGGAAGTACGAGGAGTCCTACACCTGCTCTACGGACATGAAGGCGTACGGCGCTGACACACACAACTACACCTTCAGCGAGCGCAACATCGCAACCGTCAAGGACGGCGAAACCACTCTGAGCTTCGACGATGCCTCGACGGCTGTCAACTGCTACATGCCGACCATCAGCAAGACCGCCTTTGGCACCTATGACGAAGTACACGACTGGGAGGTCTTCAAGTCAGGCGCCGCAGCCCAGAAGAAGTTCGCGGGTGACAAGGCCGGTTTCAACTGGACGGTGCGCGTGGATGAGACCACCCACGGCGAGAACTACAGTGTCACCGGCGACATTACGGTCATCAACCCCAACCCCGAGGACGCATTGACCGTCTCTCTCAGCGACGTGCTCAACGACGGCTCCGGGGCGACCATCACCGGCTGCACCGGCGGCACGTGGGCAAGCCCGAACCTGACCGTCCCCGCGGGCGGCACGGCTGTCTGCGATTATGCGGTGGCGCCTAGGGGTGACCTTGCGGCCTTCGCGGCGGCGCTGCCGGATACGGTCACTGAGATTGTTGCTTACCCGGGACCAGACTCCTACTTCCTCACCACCCTCTCCAACGGCGGCCCACTGAACGGCACCTACGAGGGTTGGTGCGTCGATACGGACCACTATATCACCCCGGGGACATCCTACACCTCCAAGGTGTACTCCAGTTACGAAGCGCTGCCAGCCGGCCTGGTGGAACACCCGGAGAACTTCGATCTGGTCAACTGGATCATAAACCAGGAGTTCGTCGGCAAGCCGGCGGGTGCCGGCCTGGGCAACTACACTTACGGCGACGTACAGCGCGCAATATGGGAGTTGGTGGAGGATACAGTAACCGCCAGCATTACGTACAACACGGCGCGCGTGGCCCAAATCAGGAGTCTGGCCGCAGCGCATGAGGGCTATGTACCGACCTGTGGAGACTTCATCGCCGTCGTCCTTGAGCCGGTGAACGGTGCGCAACCGATCACGATCGGCCAGGTGACTTTCGCCAGCCTGGGTGTAGACTGCGCCACGAGCAATGCGGTGACCGCGGTGCTCAACGGCATCGAGTTCCCGGCATCAGCAGATATCCTGTGGACTGCCAACCCGGTGAACCCGACCGCCACGCTGGATGACAGCCAGAATCCGGCCTGGGCGGACCCGATCACAGTCTCGGAGGACAAGACCTTCACCTACGTCGACCCGCAGGGCTACGTCTGCCCGACCGACCCGGCGGCCTACGCGGTTGGCGGGATCGCGCCAGTCTACACGGACAGCAACACCGCTACCCTCACCTATACCGGCGGCACGAAATCGGCCACCGCGTCGACAAGCGTGACCTGTTTCGCGCCGGTGGTGAGCAAGACGGCCACAGCCGAGTGGAAGAAGAAGTATGACTGGACGATCACCAAGACGGCTGATCCCGCCAGCCATAGCGGCTTCGCGGGCGACAGCTTCACCTCGGCCTATGACGTCTTCGTCGACCAGACAGTCACCGTCTACGGCTTCCTGGCCTCCGGCACCATCTCTGTCAAGAACCCGACCGGCTCGCCCGGCGCCATGACCGTGGATGTGGCCGACATGGTTAATGGTGGCTTCGCTGCCACTGTGGATTGCGAGCCGGAAACGACCGGCGACCAGGCTTCAGTGGTCGTGGCGGCCAACGCGACGAAGACCTGTGCCTACAGGGCTGAACTGCCCGACAACAGCAGTCGCGTTAACACCGCGACCGGCACCTTCAAGAACATCGGCTTCACGGCCACCGCGAACGTGGTCTTCGGTGATCCAATCATCGAGGGCTACCCGACGATTAACGTGACAGACAACGTCCAGGGTACTCTGGGCACGGCAGGCGAGGACAAGCACTTCACATACAGCAAGGAATTCAACTGCTCCACCGATCCGCTCGACTACACCGCATTCGCTGACTCGGACACCTACGGCAACGTCGCCACCATCGACCAGACAGGTCAGCGCGATGACGCCAGTGTCACGGTGGACTGCTTCATCCCCGA
>CAYJQA010000692.1:0-2849 GCA_964372065.1 uncultured Litorilinea sp. | reverse complement strand
ACCCACAGGGGGCTGTTCTCACTCACCATCGCTTCACCGGCGGGTGCGGCTTCGCCCGCGGCAGCCGGCGCCGCCGGCGCCGCCGGGACGCAGGCAGCCAGGGCTACGGCGCCGAGCGCCGCACCCGAGAAGTGCAGAAACTTTCGCCGAGACATTGGGGAGATTGCCATTGGTTCCTCCTTTGGCGGTCTGAAACAGACTTATTGAGCACACAGCAGAATAGAGCGCACAGGTATTGAGCGAATGACGAACCGTTGTCGAACCGGCCGCGCGCCAAGCAGACGCTGCGACCGGCGACGGTTGGGGAGGTCGTCATGCCGGAAAACGCCGGAAACTCACCCAGGACAGCAGTGATGCTGCCGAACGTTTGGCTGCCACAGGAACGATTGAAACGGAGAAAGGACGTTCAACACCGGCTAGGGAGCGATGTGGGAAGCCGCGCAATTACGCATCCATGCTTGAACGATTCGTGAGCATAGCAAAACTTGGCCCGTGCGTCAAACGACCTTTTGGGGGTATGTGCGGCCCAGGGTTTGGGCGCGCCGGTCAAGGCTATGCCGCTCCGGATGGGCGGTTGGAACACCGCGCCTATGACTCACGGTTTGACAGCGCGCCCGCGGCCCGCATAAAATCAGGTGTTGTATCGTATCGCCCGGCTACACCTGCCCGGCCTACACCGGATCACAGGAGATCACTATGAACCGCCAAGACCTGTCCGAAGCTAATCTCGCGCCCCTCGAAGTCGCCACCGACCAATCATCCGCGGCCTCGCGCAAATACCACATCTGGACCATCGGCTGCCAAATGAACGTGGCCGATTCCAACCATGTCGCCGCCGAACTGGAGAAGATCGGCTTTGGCCCCACCGACCGCCTGGACGACGCCGACGTGGTGGTGCTCAACACCTGCGTGGTGCGACAGGCCGCCGAGGAAAAGGCCGTCGGCAAGCTGGGCAGCCTCAAGCCGTGGCGGCAGCGCAAGCCCGACCGCACGCTGGCGCTCATGGGCTGCATGGTCGGCGTCAAGCCGAGCCAACAGTTGCTGGACGCCTATCCCGAAGTTGACGTCTTTATGGCCCCCAGCGAGGCCGCGCCGCTGATCAACCATCTGCGCCAGGCGGAGATCGACGCCGAGATGGCCGACATCGAGCGCGCCCAGTTGGCGCAGCGTTACCGGCTGCAGGACGAACAGCAGCCCATCGGCACGCGCCAGTCGGTCAAGCATTTGGCGCTGAGTGGGGCGACGCCGGTCGCCGCCTACGTGCCGATTGTCTACGGCTGTAGCCATGCCTGCACCTTCTGCATCATCCCGTTCCGCCGCGGTGTGGAGCGCAGCCGTCCGGTGGCCGAGATCGTCAACGAGGTGCGCGGGCTGGTCGAGCAGGGCGCGCGTGAGGTCACGCTGCTGGGTCAGATTGTGGACCGTTACGGTTATGACTGGCGTGGGGACCTGGGCAACAGCGCGACCGTGGACGCGTTCCACGGCGCGGCTGACGGCGAGGACGCCACGGGCGCGGAGGCCGACTTGGCTGACCTGCTGACCGCGGTCCATGCGATTGACGGGCTGTGGCGCATCCGCTTCTTAACCAGCCACCCCAATTATATGACCGACCGCATTCTCCGCACCGTGCGCGATTTGCCCAAGGTGTGCGAACACATCGAAGTCCCCATCCAGGCGGGCGACGACGAGGTCCTGGAGCGCATGAAGCGCGGCTATACCAACGCGGACTTTCGCAGTCTGGTCGCTCGCATCCGCGCCACCATCCAGGATGTCGCCATCCACACGGACATCATCGTGGGCTTCTGTGGGGAAAGCGACGCGCAGTTCGAGCGCACCTATGCCACGCTGGCCGACCTCAAGCTGGACAAGGTCCACCTGGCGCGCTACAGCCCGCGGCCCGGCACGGTCAGCGCCCGGCGCATGGACGACGACGTGCCCGAAGAAGTGAAGGCGGCGCGACTCAAGCGGTTGGACGCGCTGCAAGAGGAAGTGCTGACCACGATCAACGCCAAGTTCCTGGGCGAGACGGTCGAAGTCTTGGTCGAGGATGAACATAAGGGCAAATGGCGCGGGCGCACGCGACAGAACAAACTCGTCTTTATCGAGAGTGACCTACCCCTGCGCGGGCGCTTGGTCCACGCTCAGATCACGTGGACGGGGCCGTGGAGCATGCAGGGTCGCTTTGTACAGGATGTGTCGCCGCTGCCCGACCGCGTCCAGGCGCCCGTCACGACGATCCGGCTGGTCGGCTGAGCCATGCCATCATCTGCCTGCCGGTAGCCACCCGAGCCTACCGCCCCCACAAGATCGGTGTCTGTACCATGTCCCTACAGATTGCGCGCGACCTTGGATTGTTCTTGGTTGGCTTTGTGTTGCTCACCGGCGGTGCGGAGTTTTTGGTGCGGGGAGCAAGCCGCTTGGCGGCGCGTCTGGGTATCCCCAGAGCGGTCATTGGGTTAACGGTAGTCGCGTTTGGCACCAGCCTGCCTGAACTCGTGGTCAGCGTGGTTGCCAACTTGAGCGGCCAAGGCGATATTGCCGTGGGCAACATCGTGGGCAGCAACATCGCCAACATAGGGCTAATCCTGGGTGTGGCGGCAGTGCTGAGTCCACTCTACGTAGACGGCGGGATCGTTCGCCGCGAGTTTCCATTGTTGCTGGCCGCCTCGCTGGTGTTTGTGGCGCTGGCTTGGAACGGGCAGTTGGGCATGATCGAGGGGATCATCCTGGCCATCGGGTTGGTATGGTTCACCTACTCCAGCTATACGGCGACCCGCAGCAGCCCGCAGAAGGCGATTGAGGGGCATGGTGATATGCAGATTGCCACGGCCATTGACGAAGGTATCGGG
>CAYJQA010000691.1:0-2868 GCA_964372065.1 uncultured Litorilinea sp. | reverse complement strand
GGCCGGCTGTCCGACGACGGGGCGCTGAACGACCCCGCCGCGCTAACGGCCTTTTTTGAGTTTATCGCGTCGGCGCAAGCGGCTGGGCTGATCCCGCCCGATGTGGTGGACCTGACGACCTTTGACGCCGTCTGGCGCGCCTACGCGACGGCGCACCCCGACATCGTCAGCCTCGCCGTGACCGGCTTTCATCAGGCAGCCGAGGCGGGCGACGCGGCCTATGCTCCCGTCCCCACCCGCCACGGGAACAGCCCCGCCGTCGCCGCCACGTGGGCCTTCGCCATCTTGACCCAGGAAGAGGAACACCGTCGTTTGGCCCTGGAGTTGGTAGACGACCTATTGACCGCCGAGGTCCAGGGCAATTGGACCCGCCAGGCCCTCCGTCTGCCCAGCCGCCCGGAGGCGCTGGCCGTCTGGCCCGCCGATGGCGTGACAGACGATCTGGACCGGCAGTTGACCGCGGCGGTGGCGCTCCCCAACGGCCGCGCCTTCGCCGATCTTGTCGGCGATATGCAGACCGCCCAGACCGACTTACTGCGCGGCCGGCTCGACGTCGAGGCCGCCGTCCAGGCCGTCGCCACGCGCCCCTGACCGCGCCGCCTATATAGCCCGCCAATGCAACAGGGGGATGGCCGCCGTAAAGCGACCATCCCCCTGTTTTGTGCAGCCGAAGAGAACCGGCTTACTTGACCTCGACCGCCGCGCCTTCGGCCTCGAGCTTGGCCTTGGCGTCCGCCGCCGCGTCCTTGCTGACAGCCTGGAGCAGCGTGTACGGCGCGCCCTCGACCGCATCCTTGGCCTCCTTGAGGCCCAGGCTGGTCAGCGTGCGCACAACCTTGATCACATTGATCTTCTTGGCGCCGGCATCCTTGAGGATGACGTCGAACTCGGTCTGCTCTTCCACCGGGGCTGCCTCAACCGCCGCCGCCGGACCCGCCGCGGCCATCGCCACCGGGGCCGCCGCGCTCACACCCCACGCCTCTTCCAACAGCTTGACGAGCTGCGCTGCTTCGAGCAGCGAAAGGCTATCCAACTGTGCTTTGATCGCCTGCAAATCGGCCATGATTGTTTTCCTCCTATGTCAATCAGTCATTCTCAATAGTTTGGTCCAACCACACCTGTATGGCGGACGCCACGGTCGCCAGCGACCGTGCTCCGCCCCGTCGCGGCTAGGCCGCTTCGGACGAGCTTTGCTGCTCCACGTGCGCGTTGATGACCCGCGCCAGACCTGCACCCGGCGCCGCCACGATCCGCGCCAATGCACTGGCCGGGGCGTTGATCGCGCCCAATACCATCGCCAAGACCTGCGCCTTGGACGGCAGATCGGCCAACGCTTCGGCATTCTGCGCGTTCAGCACCGAATGGCCCAACAGCGCGCCGCTGATCTCCAACACCTTCTCGGCCTTGATCCAGTTCATCAAGGTCGTCACACCGCTGCCCACGTCCTCGCCCAAAAAGGCCACGGCATTCGGCCCACGGAGCAATTCATCCGGGGCCGGCAGGTCACAGTTCTTCAGCGCCAAACCCAGCAGCGTGTTCTTGGTCACCATATAGGTGATCCCCGACTCGCCCAACTTGGAGCGCAGCGCACGCATCTTGCCCACATCCAGACCGCGATAGTTGGTGAAGACCAATGCTGTAGCGCTCTTCACCTGCTTCGTATACTCCTCCAGCAGTTCGGTCTTCTTCTCACGAGTGATAGCCAAGCGACATCCCTCCTTTCACATCAGAATCAAAAACGGCGTCCCCTGCTCATGCAGAAGACGCCGTTAGGCATCCAGCGAATCCCGGTGCGCGGTCAAGCGCCTACGGGCCGGCAATCACATTGCCCCTTCGCCTCGGCAGGCGGCGTCCCCAAAGGGTCGCCATTATGCAGCGCACCTGCTGTCTTCAGCATAGTCGCCGCCGGGTTTTGCCGTCCGGCGGCGGTTTATTCAGTTCAGCGGTCGCAGTATACCCGCGCGCGGCGCCACGGCCAAATCGCGGGGTCTACGCGCCGTTGGCCCGCTAGAAATCGTCGGCGCGCAGTGCGCTGGCGGCGTTCACATCTACCTTGACGCCCGGCCCCATGGTGCTGGTGAGCGTAATCTTGCGCAGGTAGATGCCCTTGATCGCCGACGGCCGCGCCGTCACGATGGCTTCCATGATCGCCGCAAAGTTCTTCATCAGCTGTTCCGGCGAGAACGACGCCTTGCCGATGGGCGTGTGGATGTTGGCCGTCTTGTCGACGCGGAACTCCACACGACCCAGCCGTGTCTCGGCGATGACGCGCGGCAGGTCTTCGGCGGGCAGAATCGTGCCGGTCTTGGGGCTGGGCATCAAGCCACGCGGGCCAAGCACACGACCCAAGCGGCCCACGACACGCATCATGTCGGGCGTCGCCAACACGACGTCGAAGTCGGTCCAGCCCTTCTGGATGCGGTCGGCCAGGTCTTCGGCCCCCACAAAGTCGGCCCCGGCGTTGCGAGCCAACTCCTGCCCGTCCGGCCCGGCGAAGACGACGATCCGCACCACCCGCCCGGTGCCGGCGGGCAGGGTCACGACGCCGCGCACCTGCTGCTCCGCATAGCGCGGGTCCACGCCGGTGCGGAGATGCACTTCGACGGTCTCATCAAACTTCGCCGTCGCCAGTTCCTTCACCTTGCGCAGCGCCTCGTCGGGCGCGTACTGCTGGGTGGGGTCAACCTGGGTGCGGGCGGCAGTGAAGCGTTTGCTGTGTTTTGCCATGATTACTCCTTGGTGGTCCTAGCGGGGCCGCAGCCCCTGCCACGCGAGTCGGTCAATTGAAGTGTAGCTGCGCCGGGGCGCAGCCTAGGACGGCAATTGCTGCCGGCGCTACTCGACGATGGTCACACCCATGCTGCGCGC
>CAYJQA010000690.1:0-2878 GCA_964372065.1 uncultured Litorilinea sp. | reverse complement strand
CCTTCGCCTACGGCTCAGGGTGACAGAAATCCTGCCCCCATTCTGAAATGCACCCTTTTGCTGCGCGGAACTTGACGAGACGCGTGTTTCAGTTCAGAATCTGCACCATGTGCGTGTAGAGGCGCACAGACTAACGCTTGTTTGGCAACCGACAGGAGCGTGAATGTGAAGTTCAGCCAGATTGTGTGTCCCATCTCGAATGTCAAGATGGACGGGAACGTGGGGCGGGTCAACAGCTTCTTGGTGTCGCTGCTGATCCTGCTCTTTGTGGCGACCTACTCGCCGTGGCCGCTGGTGCTGCTGGTCGTGGATTTCGCCATCCGCGGGTGTAGCAATCCCACCTATAGCCCGCTGCGTTGGCTCGCCGTGCAAATCGCGCGGGCGGCGCGGCTGCCGCTCAAGCGGGTGGATGCTGCCCCCCGGCTCTTTGCGGTGCGGTTGGGGCTGTTTTGTACCGTCGTGGCGCTGGCCTTCTTTGCCGCTAATCTGCCGGCCCTCAGTGTCGGCATGGCGGTGGTCCTGGTCACCTTCACGCTGCTCGACTCGGTGCTGAACTTCTGTACGGGCTGCATCCTCTACCATTATGTGGTGTTCCCGCTGTATCACGGACGCCAACCGGCCTAGCCGGTGGGCCGCTCGCCACACAGCACGGGGGACGCCGCAAACGCGACGTCCCCCGTTTTGATTGGCGCACGGTCCTCGGCCAGAGGATGCGGCCAGAGGATGCGGTTAGGGGATGAGCAAGACCTTGCCTTTGGTCTGGCGGTCTTCCATGTAGCGATGCGCCTCGGCGGCCTGCGCCAGCGGGAAGCGTTGGTCAATGTGGACCTTGAGCTTGCCCTGCTCGATCCAGGCGAAGATGTCCGCGGCGCGCTGGAGCAGCTCGTCGCGCGTGGCGATGTACGGGCCTAAGGTCGGCCGCGTCAGGAAGAGCGCGCCCTTCTGGTTGAGCACCTGCGGGTCCATAGGCGCGACCGGGCCGCTGGCCTGGCCGCACAGAACCATCATACCGCGCGAGCGCAGGCAGTTGAGGCTCTTGTCGAAGGTGGTCTTGCCCACGGAGTCATAGACCACGTCGACGCCGCGACCGTTGGTCAGGCGCTTCACCTCGGCCTCGAAGTCCTGTTCGGTGTAGCGAATCACCGCGTCGGCCCCGGCCTCGGTGGCAAGGCGCGCCTTCTCGGCGGTGGAGACGGTTCCTACCACCCACCCGCCGCGCAGCTTGATGATCTGCACCAGCAGTTGGCCGACGCCGCCCGCCGCGGCATGGACCAACGCCTTGTCGCCGGGCTGGATGGGGTAGGTGCTGACGGCATAATAGTGCGCGGTCATGCCCTGTAGCATGACGGCCGCGGCGGTCTCCAGGTCAATGCTTGCGGGGACCGGGACCAGCTTGGCCGCGGGCGCGACGACATATTCGGCATAGGAGCCGATGAGCATGGCATAGGCCACGCGGTCGCCGACCTTGAGGTCGCTCACGCCGGGGCCGACCGCCTCAACCGTGCCTGCGCCCTCCATGCCGGGGACAAAGGGCGTCGCCATGGCATACGCGCCGGTGCGATGATAGATGTCGATGAAGTTGAGACCGGCGGCGGCGAGCTTGACGCGCACTTCGCCGGCCTTTGGCTCCGGCGTCGGGGCTTGCTCATAGCGCAGGGCATCGGCCGGGCCAAACTGGTGGACACGAACGGCTTGCATGGAACCTCCTTGGGAATGATCCGAGGCTTAGTTGTGCCCCAACACGCGATGGGGCTGATACGGCTCTTCCAGATAGGCCATGTCTTCGGAACTGAGCGCGAGGGAGACCGCGGCCACGGCGTCGTCCAGGTGCGACGGCTTGCTCGCGCCGATGATGGGGGCGGTCACGCCGGGGCGGTGCAGCAGCCAGGCGAGGGCCACGGATGCCGGGCTGACGCCGTGGCGCTGCGCCAACTCGACGACGCGATCCACCACGGTGAAGTCGCTCTCGGCATAGTACATCCCTTGGGCCAGGGTATCGGTCTGGGCGCGCACGGTGGCCCCGCCGCCTTCGCGCGAGCGGTTGCCGGCCAGGAAGCCGCGCGCCAGCGGACTCCACGGGATCAGCCCGATGCCGTCTTCGCGGCAATAGGGGATCATCTCGCGCTCTTCTTCCCGATAGACCAAGTTATAGTGGTTCTGCATGGAGATGAAGGGCGTCCACCCATGCAGTTTGGCGACATAGTTGAGCTTGACGAACTGCCAGGCGTGCATGCTCGACGCGCCGAGATAGCGCGCCTTGCCCGCCTTGACCACGTCGTGGAGGGCTTCCAGCGTTTCTTCGATGGGCGTCTCTTTGTCAAAGCGGTGAATCTGGTAGAGGTCGACATAGTCCACGCCCAGGCGGCGCAGCGAGTTGTCGATGGCCTCCATGATGTGTTTGCGCGAGAGGCCGCGGTCGTTGACGTCGTCGCTCATGGGGTTGAAGACTTTGGTCGCCAGGACATACTCTTCGCGCCGCGGGAAGATGTCGCGCAGGGCGCGGCCGGTGATCTCCTCGCTGACGCCCAGCGCATACATGTCGGCGGTGTCATAGAAGTTGATGCCCAGGTCGGCCGCTTTGCGGATGAGGGGGTGGCTCGCTTCTTCGTCCAGCACCCAGGCCCGCCAGGTGGGCGTGCCATAGGTCATCATGCCCAGACAAATGCGCGATACTTTCAGCCCGGTACGACCTAGTTTGACATAATCCATGAATGAATTCCTCGTGAACTGTAGGGTTGATACGGACCGGAGCATTATAGCATCAGACGGCGCGCAGAGGAGGATCGGCGCACGAACGTTTTTGGCGCGGGCTGGGCACAACGCGTCGGGGGCGGCCCCCCCGTCAGAGGCCGCCCCCCCCGGGCTGTGTGTTTGGTAT
>CAYJQA010000689.1:0-2888 GCA_964372065.1 uncultured Litorilinea sp. | reverse complement strand
GCAGGGCGGCGAGCAGCCAGCAAGCCACGAAGAGCGGCGGCCACGTCGCGAGATAGTAGACGACGATGAGCGCCGTCCAGAGCGCGGCGTGCTGACAGGCGGGGCGACGGCGCAGCCATGCGCGCCAACGCTGCCGGGGCAGACAGCGCCAGGCCGCCCACGTGCGCCACAGCAAGAGCAGGCCGGTGAGGACGGCGATCCCCGCCCCCACGGCATCCCAGGGCGGGCGCGGCGGCGCGGGGCGGGGCGTCCGCGCGGCCGCATGGGACCATTCGCGCAGAACGCCGCTGAGCATGTGCGTCAGGGCAAAGCCCCAGCGGGGATCGGTCGCGGGCGCAGCGGGTTGGTCGATGGCCCAGCCTTGGGCCGCGACCCAGGGCCACTGGGTAAAGGCCAGGTCAAGCGCATCGACGGCGAAGACGACCTGGCGGGCCGGGCTGACCGCGCCCCACGGCGACGCGGGGCTGCGGTTCCAGCCGTAGCGCACAATCCAGATGGGCGTCGTCCCATCGCCGGCAACGACCATGGCGCGGCGCACCAGCAGCACGCGGCGAAAGTTGAGGATGGTCTGGTCCGCGCGTGGGTCGCGCGGGGTCGCGCCAAAGCCGAAGGGCTGGACCGCGGCGGCGTCGAAGAAGGGCGCGGCCCCGGCCGCGTAGAGGCGCTGAAGAAAGTAGACTTCGTCCTGGGCGGTGTGGCCGCGGTCGGCGGTGGGCGCGAGCGCGGCCAGGAGAATCACGGCGTCGGCGTCGGCCCCGCGGATGGCCGCGGCCCCCGTTTTGAGCAACTGGGCATAGCCCGCGGCTTCGATGTGGCGCGCGCCCCAGTTGGGCGCGATGTTCGGCTCATCCCAAAGCTGGTAGTAGCGGACGGACGGGCCATAGCGGGCGGCGACCGCGGCGGCGAAGCGCGCAAAGTCGGTCACGTCGGCGGGGGGCGCATGGCGTCCGTCGGGCGTGGCGCGGTCGCGCGGGTCGCGCGCCCAGGCCGGACTGTTATCCAGCACCAAGACCGGGACCGGGCCGGCGGCGACAATGGCCGCGATGAGGCGGTCGGCGGCGTCCCAACGGTAGTCGTCGGGTGTGGGCTCGATGGCGTCCCAGTCGAGAAAGACGCGTACCCAGCCAAAGCCGTCGTGGGCGAGCCGCGCCAACGCCGCTTGCCGGTCTTGCGGCGAGGCGGGGTCAAGCTCGACGGTGACGCCGAGAAAGGGGAGCGCGGCCAATGGTGTCGCCGGCATCGTTAGGTCGCGGCCCAGGTCGCGGCGGTCGCGCAGGGTCAGCCCGGCGGCGAGCGCGGCGCAACAGATCAGGGCGTAGAGGAGGAGCAGGCGGAGCAGCGCCAGCCAAGTGCGCGGCGACGTGTGCATTGGCGCAGCGCAGCGTTAGGTCGCGGCGTGGGCGATGAGCCGCTGCACGCGCAGGGCCGCGGCTTTGTAGCGGCGATAGTCGGCGAGCGCGCCGTTGTAGGCGGCGGTTTCCGCCACCGTGGGCGCGGCCAACTGCGCCAGGCGGTCGGTCAAGGCTTCCTCAAGGCCGCGCTGCTTTGCGCCCAAGAACTGGAACTCGCGCGGGAGGCGGTTCACCGCCGCGGCGCGGCCAAACTGGTGCAGCCAGCGCCGTTCGGCCGCCAGGTTGAGGCCGGGCGTGTCCCCGCCTGCGCCGGAGTCCTGCATAGCGTCCAGTGAAAAGACGCGGCCTTGCCGCTCGTTTAGCCATAGGACCGGCGTGCCAAAGCTGAAATCGCCGGGATTGGTGAGGTAGAGGTCGCCGCGCGCCGACGTCACCGCAAGGTCGATGCGCCCCGGACAGTCGCCGCGCAGCAGGCTGTCGTAGAGGAAACCGGCGAAGTCGATGGCGGCGTCATCGCGGATGGCGAACTGCATGGCGATGACCGCGGGCAGCCCGGTCTGGAGCATCTGCATGGCGACGCCGCCAAAGGGCTGCCGTCCGTCGGGCTGGCCCGCCAGACAGGCATTGAGCACGGCCAGCTTGACGGAGCGCACGCGGTCGACCAGACTGGCGAGCGACGCGCCGCTGACCATCGTCTCGCGCTTGTTGCGCCACATGAGCAGGCCGTCCGGTTCGCCGTGACCGACAAAGTGCAGCACGGCGGGCTTGGTTTCGCTGAGGAAGCTGCGCAACTGCGTGATGCTGAAGCGTCCGGTAAAGGGAATGGTCTCGATGAGGCGGCTGCCCATCCCGGCGACGGCCTGCTGAATCTTGGCGATTTCGGCGGGAGCGTCGATCTTGCCGTAGGGGTCGTCGGGCGCGGCGATGACCACGCGCAGCGGCAGCGTGACGCCGAGACGGCGCGCCGGGGGCACGTGGCTGTAGAGCGTCGCCACGCGCACGACCGTGACCCACTCGCTGGCGGCAAAGACCTGGCTGCGCCGCGGGTCGTAGAGGCTTTCCCAGGGGAGCGCGGCAACGGCCGCCGGCCGCAGGTCCAACCGCAGCCGCAACCCGGCGATGCGCTCGTGTTCGGCGTCGGCGCGGGCGGCGACCCAGAGGTCGCGCACGTCGCCCTGGAACAGCCCGCGAAAGAGGCGGCTGCCCGCGCTGCGGATGGCGGCGGCATCGGCGGTGACCGTGGAGCGGTCCAGCGCCTGGCGCGCGTGCTGCCACCAGGGATCGGTGATGGCTTCGCCGAACTCGCCCGTAGCGACCGCGTCGCCATAGGCCGCGCTGACCCGGTAGGGGGGCTGCTCGCCCTGGATGGTCACATCAAAATCGACAAGTGTACACGCAGTCATAGCTGGCCTGACTAAATTGACACGGGTCGGGTCGGCTCGTACAATGAACCCGCTATAGAGGAAGACGGCGAGAGTCGCCGTCTGTTATGGCGAGATGTAATGTTCTTGCCATAGAAATTGCCGGGGGCCGTAT
>CAYJQA010000688.1:0-2914 GCA_964372065.1 uncultured Litorilinea sp. | reverse complement strand
CGCCGATCATCAGTCCGGCCATCGCGCCGATCTCGAAGCCGCCGACTTTCGCCATCGTATCGTCGCCGTCTGGCTGGTTGACGTCGAGCGCGCGCTGCACCACGGCGATTTTGTGGGCGAGTTGTTCGTCGGCGATGCCGGTGCCGCGCCCGGTCACCCGCTCTGGCGGCTGGCCGGTGATAGCGGCGATGATGGCGCTGGCGGCGGTCGTGTTGCCGATGCCCATTTCGCCGACCGCCAGCACGTCCAGGCCGCGCTCCAGCTCGCGCTGGGCGACGTCGAGTCCAAGCTGTAAGGCCGCCTCGGCCTGTTCGCGGGTCATTGCCGGCCCCTGCGTCATGTCGGCCGTCCCGCAGCCGATCTTGCCGATCACCAGGTCGGGATGCGGCGCGAACGTGGCATTGACGCCGGCATCGACCACCGTCACACGTGCGCCCATCTGCCGCGCCAGCACGTTGACCGCCGCGCCGCCGGCTAAAAAGTTGAGCACCATTTGTTCGGTGACGACCTGCGGATAGGCGCTCACCCCCTGGGCGACGACGCCGTGGTCGCCGGCGCAGACCACGACCGCGCGCCGCAGCGGCAGCCAGTCGAGGCGGCCAGTCATGCCGGCCAACGCTACCGATAGACTCTCCAGCCGGCCGAGCGCGCCGGCCGGTTTGGTCAGGCGCGCCTGCCGCTCAAACGCGGCGGTTGCGGCGGCTTCGTCATAAGCCGGAATATATGGGAGTTGCATCAGAACTCCACTCCCGCCTGCGCCTTGATCCCCTGGCGGAACGGGTGTTTGACTTCGTGCATCTCGGTCACCAGATCGGCAAAGTCGATCAGCTCCGGGCTGGCACCGCGCCCGGTGAGCACCAGATGCAGCATCGGCGGCTTGTTGGCTTCGAGCCAGGCGCGCACTTCGGCAAAGTCGAGCCAGCCGAAATTGAAGGCGTAGGTAATCTCGTCGAGCACGATCAGATCGTACGCGCCGCTGGCGATTTTCTGCTGCGCCAATTCCCAGCCATGCCGGGCGCGGGCGGCGCTCTCGTCCAGGTCGCGACTCAGCCAGGTGAAGCCGTCGCCGCTGCCGACAAACTCGATGCCCAGGCGCTCGGCGGCGCGCTGCTCGCCGAAACGAGCGCCTTCGTTCTTCAGAAACTGGATGACGCAGGGCTTCATGTCTCGGCCCCACGCCCGCAATACCATGCCAAAGGCGGCGGTGGATTTTCCCTTGCCGTCGCCGGTGTTCACAATAATCAAGCCCTGGCGGCGCGTTTGCCGGCCCAGTGGCTGCTCAGGTCCTACACTCGCATCAAAGGTCATCTGTGTCCATCGTGGCCCGTAGCCACCGTTTCACGTCGCTGCCTAGACTGTACCACCGAGCCTCGGCGACCACCACCGGACGCCGCCTGACCACCGTCGCGCACGGCCCTAGACCTGGCCCTAGATGGCTTCCGAAGCGGTACTGTAGAATGGTACAAGCGTCTTCAGGAGGCCCAACTTGCAGCAAGGCATCGAACGAAATGTGCGTCATAACTTCGTCGTCAACGTCGTTGACGGCGGTTTTTTTGGACTGGCGATGGGTTTCGCGTCGAAGGTCGCCGTCATCCCGCTGTTCGTCGCCAGCCTGACCGACTCGACGGTCATCATCGGCCTCATTGGCTCGCTTCAGGATATTGGCTGGCAGCTCCCCCAGCTTGTGACCGCCAACTACGTTGCCGGGCTGCGGCGCTACAAACGGGCGACGCTGCTCCTGAGCATCCACGAGCGCGTGCCGTTCATTGGACTGGCGATTGCCGCCGCGCTGCTGCCGGTGCTTGGCCCGCAAGTGACGCTGATGCTGACGCTGCTCATGCTCAGTTGGCAGGCGTTGGGCGGTGGGTTCACGGCCACGCCCTGGCAAAGCATGATCGGCAAGATCATGCCCAACAACCGCCGCGGCACCTTCTACGGTGCGCAATCCTCCGCCGTCGCGCTCATGACCAGTATTGGCGTGGTCCTGGCAGGCTTCATTCTGGTGCGCGTGCCGGCCCCCACCAACTACGTTCTCTGTTTCGCGCTGGCCGCCGTCGGTATGGGCATCTCGTTTTATTACCTGGCCCTCACCCGCGAACCGGAAAGTGAATTTGTCGAACGCCCGCACGAAAACATGCGCGCCTTCTTCCACCGGCTGGGCGACATCCTGAAGCGCGACCTTAACGTGCGCTGGTTCGTCGCCGCGCGCTTGCTGGCGCAGTTCGCCGTCATGGCAGTTTCGTTCTACACGATTTATGGCGTCCGCCACTTCAGCCTGGACGGCACCACGGTTGGCCTGATGGCGGGCGTTTTGACGCTGGCACAGATGGTGGCTGCCCCGCTGTTCGGCTCGTTGGGCGACCGCTGGGGCCACCGACCGGTCTTCGCCCTGGGCATGGGCGCGGCGACCCTCAGCGCTCTGATCGTCGCGCTCGCGCCAAGCTTTCACTGGATGTACCTGGCATTCGCCCTCTCCGGGGCTGCCAATGGCGTCCTCTGGACGACGATCATGGCGTTTACCTGCGACTTCGGCACGCTGGAAGAACGGCCCTACTACATCGGCCTGACCAATACGCTGGTCGCCCCGGCCACCATCACCGCGCCACTCATCGGCGGCTGGCTGGCAGACGCGTTTGGCTTCCAGGCGACCTTCCTGACGGCGACCGCTTGCGGCGTGATGTCGATCGCGGTGCTGCTGTTCGCGCTGCGCAACCCGGCCGACTGCGTGACGCCGCTGGCCGCCGGCGCTGCCGCCGCCGCCGATTAGTCGTGTTGGCAGCCAGCCGCCCCTGGTTCCCCTCGCACCGAGGGAGAGTTTCCCATACGCTACGGGCACCAAGTGCGATGACAATACGTGTAACCGTCGCGTAGGGGCACGGCATGCCGTGCCCGTCGTTCTCCCCAGGATTCACCC
>CAYJQA010000687.1:0-2915 GCA_964372065.1 uncultured Litorilinea sp. | reverse complement strand
GCCGCCGGGGCCGCGCCTGCGCTCTACTATGCCAAGCTGGCGCGCGGGGGGATGGGGACCGGGATGCCCAACTGGGGCGTGATCCTGACCGAAGACGAACTTTGGGCGCTGGTCAGCACAATCACCGGCTTTACCTTTGACAGCACGGACCAGGAGCCGTAACCCATGTATACGTTGAGCCGACGCGGGCTGCTGTTGGCAAGCGTGGCCTGGGTAGCGGCGGCGTGCGCCGGCACGCCGGTCTTGCAGGTGAACCCGGACACCTATGACTTTGGCGCGATTCCGGCGACCGCCCCGGTGAGCGCCACCGTACAGGTCACGAACGGCGGCCGCGGTGTGTTGCGGCTCGGCGCTGTCCGCACGTCGTGCGGCTGCACCCAAGCCACGCTGGACGCGACCGAGTTGGGGGCCGGGGCCACCGCCAACTTGACCATCACCTTTGACCCGCAAGCCCATCCCGGTCTGTATGGGCCGTTGTTGCGGCTGGTCTATCTGTCCAGCAACGACCCGCAGCGCCCCGAACTCGAGATCCCGGTTCATGTGGAGATTCTTGCTCCGGAGGGGGAATAACCTATGCGTACTGCTTCCACCGCCCAAACCCGCCGCGCGTCACAACGCAGCGACCGCGCCGTTTTATTGACCATCATCGGCCTCAGCGTAGTGGTGTTGGGGGTCGGCGTGCTGCTTAACTGGGTGGGCCAACGCCCTGCCGCGCCGCCCGCGACCGCGGCTGCGTCGGGCGACTTGTTGCCGCTGGCCGCGCCCGTCAATCCCGTTATCGGCGGCCATGATATGGACCACATCCCGAACCCAGCCGGGTTCCCGTCGCGCAAGCTGGACGCCGCGCTCCCGCAGCCCAATGTAGACCTGCCCGTCACGCGCTTTGACTGGGGGACGATCCCGCTCATGCCGCCCGCCGAAACCACCTTCCCCATCCAAAACACAGGTGATCAACCGCTACTCATCACGCGGGTGGTGACCAGTTGCGGCTGCACCACCGCCGCGCTCAGCAGCAGCGTCATCCCGCCCGGCCAGCGCGCCGACTTGCTCGTCACCTTTGACCCGAACTTCCATGCCGCCTCCGGCCCGGTGGTCCGGCTCGTCTGGCTGGAAACCAACGACCCCGATCTGCCGCTGATCGAATTGCGGCTGGATGCCAACGTCGCGCCTTGAACCGTGGGCCGGCTGTGCTATGATGGGCGCACATGGGAAGCGCCATCTCCTATGAACTTGTCCTTCCCCGCCGCGGAGCATCCCGCGGCGGTCTATCTTTTGTTGGAGAGGCCGGTCATGTCTGATGAAACCGTGATGGCCGCAGCGCCCATCCGCGTACTCCTAGCCGACGACCATGCCGTCGTCCGCAAGGGCATTCGCGAATTTCTGGAAGAAGACCCGGCCATCCGCGTCATCGCCGAGGCGAGCGACGGCGCGGAAGCGTGGGCGCTGCTGGCGCAACAGCAGCCGGATGTCGCGGTGCTGGATGTGCGTATGCCCCACCTCACCGGGATCGAGTTGACGCGGCGCATCAAGGAGCACTATCCCCACATGCGCATCCTGATCCTTTCGGCCTATGACGACGAGCCGTATGTGCTGGCGCTGCTGCGCGCCGGGGCCGACGGCTATCTGCTCAAGACCGCGGGGAGTCGCGACCTCTTGGCCGCGGTCAAACAGGTCGCCGCGGGCGGGAGCTTTATCGACCCCGCCCTGGCCCCCACGGTCATCGCCGGGCTGGTGAAGCCGCCCACCGCCGACCGCCTCAGCGACCGCGAATTGGAGGTGGTGCGCGGCGTAGCCAAAGGCTGGACTAACCGCGAAATCGCCCACCAACTCGCCATCAGCGACCGCACCGTCCAGGGGCATCTCGCCAATATCTTCGCCAAACTCCATGTCACCTCGCGCACGGAGTTGGTCACCGCCGCGCTCCAGCGTGACCTCATCACGCTGGACGACACCCAAGACGCGCCGGACGCGCGCAGCGAGCGATGACGCGACTACGCGGCCCCCGCCTGGCCTTCAACAGCCTGCGCCTCCAACTCCTGCTGTGGATCGCGCTGCCCGTGGCGGTCAGCCTCTTGGGGCTGTCCATGGTCGAGATTCGCGGCCACGAACAGACCATGACGCGCATGGTCCAGCAGCAGACCGACTTGGTCGCCCATGCGTTAGGCGTCCTGATCGACGCGCACATCGACCGGCGGCAAAGCACACTGATCCAGATGGCCGGTCAATGGGGGGAGGCCGCCGCCGCGCCGCCTACCGAGACCTTCGCCGCGGGCCTCGCCGTCTGGCCCGGCGGCGCCGCAACGCAACCGGAGTGGGCCGCGTCCACGACGGTCGCCGCGCTGGCCGCCGAAGTCACCCGCAGCCAGGCTCCCGGCCTCACGACCGTCTACGACGCGACAAACGCGACCTGGCTCTTGGTGCAGGCCGTCCCCATGCCGGCCGGCGCGCCCGCTTTGGTCCTCTTGGGCGCCGACCTGGTGGACGACATTGCCGCCATTGACCTGGCGGTCACGCTGGACCCCGCGCTGCTGGATGAAGTGCGCCTGACCACCGCGACGGGCGAGTTGCTCTATACCTATGTGGCTGATACCGCGGTGGGGGACGTCGCGCCCGCCGCCGCCGACGCACTGCATCCGGGCGATCACGGCGCGGAGCGCTGGGTGACGGGTGAGACGACCATTCTCCCCATCGGGTGGCGCGTGGTCGTGCGCGAAAACTGGCGCGAACTGGTGCCGCCGCTGCTGAACTTCGGCAATGTTGCGCTGATCGTCGTGGGTTTGACCGTGCTGCTGGCGTTCTTTTCGGCCTTCGTCGGCTTTCGCACCATTGTGTGGCCGCTGCGCCGTCTGGTGGACGCCGCGGCCCAGGTGGGGTGGGGCAACTATGCCGCCATCCAAAGCCCGGTCGGCGGCGTG
>CAYJQA010000686.1:1196-2922 GCA_964372065.1 uncultured Litorilinea sp. | reverse complement strand
CGGATGGCAGCACGACACCCTCACCGAGGACCTCGACCTCAGCTATCGCGCCCAACTAGGCGGTTGGCGTGGCGTCTTCCTCGAAGATGTCGTCGCCCCGGCGGAGATACCGGTGCAGATGGCCGCCTTCAAGCGCCAGCAGTTTCGCTGGGCCAAAGGCAGCGTGCAGACGCTCCGCAAGCTTTCCCGTCGCGTATTGGATTCGCAATGGTCATGGATCAGCCGCATCGCGGCGCTGTTTCATTTGGGCAACTACCTAATCCACCCAGTCATGCTCTTGCTGCTACTGCTGTCGCTGCCCATGCATATGCTAGACATCGACCCGGGCCGCCCCCTGGGTTGGCTCGGGTGGCTCTCCTTCGGC
The DNA here is from genome assembly GCA_964372065.1 of uncultured Litorilinea sp. Taxonomy (GTDB): domain Bacteria; phylum Chloroflexota; class Anaerolineae; order Caldilineales; family Caldilineaceae; genus QEUY01. The sequence goes on along the minus strand of CAYJQA010000686.1, from coordinate 2,558 downwards.
CCACCGCTTCTCTATGCGATCTCCCAGGTGCGCGTGGCCGGGTGGCGCTGGTACCGGACTTGGGGCTTTCTGCCGCTGCTCCTGCTCTTGGGCACGGGGCTATGTCTGAACAACTCGCGCGCCATCTGGCAAGCCCTGACCGGTCGCAGCGGCGAGTTCTTGCGCACTCCCAAGTTCCAGGTCAGCAGCCCGCACGACCAATGGCAGCAAAGCAGCTATCGGCTGCCCCTGCACCCGCAGTTGGTCGCAGAGGCCGTACTCATGGGCTATGCCTTGTTTGCCATCGGCGTCGCCATCTTCCACGGCAACTACTGGCCGGTGCCTTTCCTGGGCATCTATGCCGCGGGTTTTGCGCTCGTCGTCGCCGTCGAGCTGGTGCAATCGCGCCCCGTACGCGCATGGCGGCGTGATGACGCCTCGGCGCACCGGCTTGAACCAGGCGTGGACCGGCCGTGACCGTGACCCGCCGCTGCCGTTCCGGCCCCGTTTTGTCAAAGCCCTCCAGGACAGGTAAAATGGCTGCCAGAGTGCAGTCTGAGTATTCACGCGGTCGAGGATGATAGAATGAGCAACAACATCACTGGCAATACGTGGCAGGATGACCCCAAGACCATCATCTGGTTGGTCAATCGCACACGCAACAACTATATCTTGGAGCTACCTAGCGGGCGGCTCCGCCTGGATGCGGGTCGCCGTGTGCGCACCCTCCAGAGCATTATGAAGATTCAGCAGGTCAAGGAACTGGTCGACCAGGGCAGCCTTGCTGTCGAGAAACACTGATCGACAGCTCCCGGCGCGTGCCGTGTCTATGCATCCCGAAATCTCTACATGCCCACACTTCTACTCATTGACGGTCACTCGCAAGCTTATCGTGCGTTCTTCGGGGTCAAGACCCCGCTGACGACGCGCGACGGCGAACCGACCACCGCCGTCTACGGGTTTATCCGCAAGCTCCTCAGCGTCCTCAAAGAGCACAAGCCCGACTATGTGGCCGTGTCATTCGACACCGGCGACACATGGCGACATGCCGAGTTCGCGGCATACAAGGCTACCCGTGACGCCATGCCGGATGAGATGCGCACCCAATTGCGGCGCATCGAGCAGTTCTTGACCGCGTTTGGCGTCCCGGTCGTCACCTATCCCAACTTTGAGGCGGACGATGTATTGGGCACGCTGGCGCGCCAGGCCGAGGGCCAGGGCGTAGACGTCCTCATCCTGACCGGCGACCGCGACATGTTCCAGTTGATCTCGGACCGCGTCCGCATCCTTTATACCAAGGGTGGTCCGACGCCGGAAACCGTCATCTACGGTCCGCCCGAACTGTGGGAGCGTTACAGCCTACGCCCAGACCAGTTCGTGGAC
>CAYJQA010000686.1:0-1186 GCA_964372065.1 uncultured Litorilinea sp. | reverse complement strand
GAAGGCGCTGGTCGGGGACAACTCGGACAACATCCCCGGCGTGCCGGGCGTCGGCGAGAAAACCGCCATCAAGTTCCTCGGCGAGTACGGCACAGTCGAAAACCTCTACGCCCATGTGGACGAAATCGGCGGCCCCAAGACGCGCCAGAGCTTGGTCGAGGCGCATGACGCGGTCGAGCGCAATCGCCGCCTCATGCGGATCGTCACCGACCTGGACGTAACCTTCGACCCCGACACGTTTCGGCGCGGCGACTACGACCGCGCCGCGGTCCAGCAGCTTTTCGACGCGTTGGAGTTTCGCACGCTGGCGCGCGACCTACCCGGTCTGGACCAGCCCGCGCCCGCACAGACCGACGACGGCCAACTGGCGCTTTTTGCCGCGGAACGCGGCCCGCTGCCGCCGCCGACCACACCGGACGGCGCAACCTATCGCATCATCAACGATCACGCCGCGCTGGCCGATCTCGTAGTTGCGTTGGAGCAGGCCGCACTGATCAGCTTCGACGTGGAGACGACCAGCACCGACGCCATGCAGGCCGTGCTGGTGGGCCTCGGTCTGTGCTGGGGTGTTGCTCAGGCAGCTTATATCCCTGTCGCCCATGCGGGGGCCGAACAGCTCCCGTGGGACGCGGTGGTTACCGCGTTGCAGCCGGGTCTGGCCCGCGCCGCGCAACCCAAAGTCGCCCACAACGGCAAATACGACCTCACCGTTTGCCGGCGGCATGGCCTCGACATCGCGGGCGAGATCCATGACACCATGATCATGGCGTGGGTGCTCGACCCCGGCAGCCACAGCCTCGGCCTCAAAGCGCAGGCCGCGGCGCTGCTCGACTGGCACATGACCGAGTTGACCGAACTCATCGGTTCCGGGCGCAAGCAGATCACCATGGACGCGGTGGACGTAGAACATGCCGCTGCCTATTGCGGAGCCGACGTCGATGCCACCATCCGTATCTTCGACATCCTTTCCGGCCAGTTGCGCGCCGCCGGACTGTGGGAGCTATACGCCAAGCTAGAGCAGCCCCTCCTGCCCGTGCTGACCGACATGGAGATGGCCGGCGTCCTGTTGGACCTCCCGTACCTGGCCGAGATGTCCACGCGCTTTACCGAACGGCTCCGCGAACTGGAGCAGGACCTCTACAAACTCGTGGGGCATGAGTTCAATCTGCGCAGCACCCAGCAGCTA
>CAYJQA010000685.1:0-2922 GCA_964372065.1 uncultured Litorilinea sp. | reverse complement strand
GGGAAAAGGCCGCCCGCGGCAGCAGCGACACCCGCCTCTACCCCTGGGGCGACGAAATGCCTACCTGTCAACTCGCAAACTGGGGGCCATTCGACGGGTGCGTGGGCGATACCAGCGAGGTCGGCAGCTATCCGGATGGCGCAAGTCCGTACGGCGTAATGGACATGGCCGGCAATGTGTGGGAATGGGTGAACGACTATTTCGATCCCGATTACTACAGCGTTTCGCCCATCGAAAACCCTCAGGGACCGGTCGCCACACCGCCCGAATATGCGGGGTTGCACCCACTGCGCGGCGGATCCCATTTCTACAGCGGAGACTGGCAGCGCGTTACCATCCGGTTTATATGGCCTTACGAACTCCACCACCACGAAATCGGCATCCGCTGTGCCCGCACACCCTGATGCTGGGACGGGGGAAGCGTTAGCCCTTACTTCGCCAGGCTCGCCAGCACTTCGTCGACCAGCGGCAGCATGGCGTCCACGTGCGAGCCGCGCCAGTAGACCTGTCCGCAACTCGCGCAGCGGGAGAACTCGTCATAGTAGCGCTGCGTCTTGGGTTCCAGCCGGTCAAAGACCGCAGCTTTCTCCACCGCGATTAGCACCCCATTGCAGTGCACGCAGCGCTGCCACAGGCGGATCTCGTCCAGGGCGGTAAAGCGCCGCAGTACATCGCTCACCTGCCGGCGGGGGTCTGTGTCGCGCACGCAGTAGCCGTGGATCACGGCCTTGCGCTTGAGCAAGCCCCGGTCGCGCGACAACAGCATGCGGCCCTGCTCCGCCGCGATCGCAGCCAACGTGGCATCGTCGTAGTCGTTGCGATAAATCGCATCAAAGCCAAAGACGCGCAGATAGGCCGCCAACCGGCCTAAGTGCGTATCCAGCACAAAGCGCGCCGGTCGCGGCCAGGGCGGCCGCAGCGCCAGGCGCGGGCCGTCCGCGGGCAGGCTGGTGGCGGGGTAGACGTCCACCGTGTCGCCGTCATTCAGCCGGTAGTCGAAGCCTACCGCGTTCCCGCCGACCCGGATCAGGCTAACTTCGGGGTGTGGCACGCCCAGGGACTCCGTCGCGTGCTTGACCGAAACGCCGTCGTCCAGGGCATAGGGGATCGCCCGCCCGCGCAAGTCGGGCGACAACAGATCGTTGAGGTCGCCGTAAAAGGTGATGTCGGCCCGACTCATGGAGTTACGCAACGCCGTGCGGCGTCACTCGTCCAGCAGAACGACCGGCTCTTCATAGTAGCGCACATGGCGATAGCTCAGCCGCTCACGCAGCAGGTTATCCAGCCAACTGCGCTTGACCGCCAGCGGCTCGTCCGCGCTCAGCATCTCCAGCGGCGCGTTGAGACGCAGAATGCGCCCCGGGATGACAAAGCGCGTGATGCCCGCGGGGACCGTCCGCCCGTGACCCGCCAGGTCCAGGATCATCTGCGGCGTGAACTGGGGAAAGACGACCAGCGCCGCGAAATCCGCGTACTGGCGCGCCAGCATCTCCACATCGGTGGTCAGCGTGCGTTCCACCCGACCCCAGCGGCTGTAGGTCGCCACCATGCGGTTCAGCACGTCCAGCCAGTCGCCGCCGGGCGTCGCGTGCGCGGTCAGCCGGTAACCCTGGCCATCGGCCGCGGCCAGATAGCCCAGCGACCCCGGCGCAAGTTGTAGCGTCAGCAGGTCGCTGAGGCGGGCCGCTTCCAGCATCAGCCCCGGCACGCTCGCCAACTGCTCTACCAATGCCGCGGGACTGCTCCCGCGCACGGCATGATACCAGGTGTGCAGTTGCACCGGGTCGCGCGCCACATCCACCACCTGCAGGATGATGTGCGGATAGCCCAAATGCCGGAACGCGGTCAGCCGTGTGGCCCCGTCCAGGATGATGTATTTGCCGTTGGCCGGCGCGGCCACCGGCGGATTGATCAGCTTCCCATCGGCAACCAGGCGCGCCGCCAAATCCACCACCCGCGCATCGTTGAACGCTTCGTGCGGCACGATCTGGTCCAGCGGCACGACTTGGAGCGACAAGCTGTGCGCGCTGCGCTGCTGGCGCAGCACGGCGACCACTTGCTCACACACCGTCAGTGCGGCCTGGCGCTTGGCGTCCTTCGCGCCGGGTGTCCGCAGCGGCGCGGCCAGCACGCGCGGATGGCGCACCAACTCCCGGTTGGTGTCGCCTAACGCCACATCCAGCCCCGCGCCCGCCAGCCGTCCACCTTGCAGCGCGGCCAACAGCGCGTCTTCGTCCACGATGCCGGGCCGCGAGGTATTGATGAGAAACGCCGTGGGCTTCATACGCGCCAGCGCGGCCGCGTCGATCAAGCCGCCGTTGGTGGGATGCTGCGCCAGGTGGATACTGACCACATCGGCTTCGGCCATGAGATCGGCCAACTCCACTTGCGGGATCTCCGGGCTGAGCGCCAGTTCGGGCGTGAGCCGGTTCTGATAGACCATCACCCGCATGTCAAAGGCGCGGGCGCGCTTAGCCACCTGACGCCCAATCGCGCCGTAGCCGATGATGCCCAGCGTCTTGCCCGCCAGCCCGGTGGGCGGCCAGGCCGCACCGGACCAGTCGCCCAGCTTGTACAGCCGGTCCGCGGGCGCTACCTGCCGCGCCAGCCCCAGCATCAGCGCCCAGGTGTGCTCGGCTATCGCCAGCGTGTCCGGGTCGGGGCTGTTGACGACCGTGATGCCCTGTTCCAACGCGGCCGATACGTCGATGTTTTCCAGCGTCGCGCCCGCCCGGGCGATGACGCGCAGACGCTCTCCCCGCTGAATCACGGACGCGGGCAGTTGGGTACGCCCGGCCACGACGACCCCCTGATAGTCGCCGATGCACGCCTCCAGTTCGGCAGGCGTGAGGGCCGGGCCATGATGCTCGTCTACACAGCAGAAGCCGCGCAGTTGCGCGATCCCGTCCGGATGGATGGGGT
>CAYJQA010000684.1:0-2924 GCA_964372065.1 uncultured Litorilinea sp. | reverse complement strand
ATTCCCGCCGCCCCGGTTGGTTGTCAGCATGGAGTGCGCGCCCCGCGGCCTACACGTTATTCTTGGTGGATGGTGCGAATGAAGGCGATGATGTCCATTAGCTGGGCATCGGTCAGCGCCGGGTTGCCCCCCTTGGGCGGCATGAGCACGCCGGTGGTGTTCAGGGGGTCATCCGGGGCGCGGCCCACCTTGACGAACGCCAGCAGGTCGGCGTCGGTCTTTTCGGCGATGAACGTGCTGGTGGTCATGTCTTTGCCCAACCCCTGCACGCCTTTGCCTTCCGGGCCGTGACACGCGCCACAGGTGGGCACAAAGAGTTCCTGGCCCTTGGTCGGGTCGCCCGCGGGGAGCGCATCGGCTGGGGCCGCCGCAGCCTGCGCCGCCGGGGCCAGCGTCGGTTCGGCTTCCTTCTTGCCGCCGCAAGCGGCCAGCGTCAAGGCCGCCAGCAGCAGGGCCACAATCCAGAGATACTGCTTCTTCATCAGTCGATCATCCTTTGTGTGTACGGTGAATGCGGTGTTGGCGGCGCGTGACGACATGACCTCACGGGCCGCCTTAGTTGTGACCATGCGTAGTGTTGGACTCGGCTGCACGTAGCTCGTCCCAACTGAGCAACTGCCCATCCAGTTCGGTCGCGGTCTGGGCAGCGGCAGCGTCGTCGTCAAAGGCGGCGATGCCGTGGCCCATGGGCGACGCGATCTGCTTGCTGATGACATACGTGGCCTGGGTCGCGTCCAACCAGCTTTCGTCAAGATAGTCATGCACATACCACGCGACGATGGCGTCGTCCGGGTGGGACGCGGCATGGGCCAACATATCGCCGATGTCGTCGAACGCCTTGCTCTCATAGCGGCTGGGCGCAACCTCACGCGCATAGCCGGACGCAAAGCGGACGTCGCTAATGATCATACTACAGTCGGCGCACATCGTCTCGCCGTAGACGATCTCCGGCGGGGCGATCTCGGCCTGGCCCGGCGCACACGCCGTTAACGCCAGGAGCAAAACCAGGAGCAGCGCGCCACCGGCCAACCGGCGTCGGATGCGTGTCAGAGCAGCCACGGTTCGTCTCCTTACAGGTCGCCGCGCACGGCAAAGCGACCGTAGGCTGCGCCCGCCGCCACCGCCGTCCACGCCAGCAGCACGCCGACCAGAATCACGTTGAGCCAATCGCCGTGATGCTGGATGGCGTAGATGCCCGCGGGGCCAAGCACGTCCAGCGTGGCGCGCAGGTCCAGGATGGCGGCCATCTTGAAGACTTGCAGTGGGTTGGCGAGCGCAATCCAAAAGAGCGCATCGGCGGGGATGCGCAGCACGACCGAAGTCGCCATCATCCCCAGATCGCCCACAAAGACAAAGACCAGCCACAGAAAGACGCCCACGCCGACCGCGACCCCGGCCCGCCGCGTCAGCGCCGAGACCAGCAGCCCCACGCTCAACATCGCCTGGCTGAGCAGGCAGGCCAACCCCGCCAGCCGCACGTAGGCGGTCGGGTCGGCGTTGCCGTCGTTCAGGGCCAGCACCAGCCCGGAGACGCCAAAGCCCAGCGTCAGCGCGGCCAGCAGGCTCAGCGTCAGCCCCAGGTACTTGCCCACAAAGACCTCGGCCCGGCTCACGGGCTGCGCCATGAGATAGCTCAGGGTGTTGCGCTCGTGCTCAGCGGCCAGGCTTTGGCTGCCCACGGTCAGCGCCATCAGCGGGACAATCAGCAGAACCAGGTTGATCAGGCTGGCGGCGGTACGGCCAAAGCCCGCAAAGCCCACCATCCCCGCGCCAGCCAGCGCCAGATACGACAGCCCCAACGCCAGCGCCACGAAGGCCAGCGTATAGAGCACAAACCAGCGGTTACGCAGCGCATCGCGCAGTTCCTTGCGGGCCAGCATCCAGACGGTTGCCAGGTTCATGGTCTACTCCATTTCAAAGTCGGAAACCGAGATGGATGCGTTGCCCAGCAGTTGGATCGGCGCAGCCTTGGCGTCGGCGGCCACATCCACCAGCACGCCGCGGCCGTTGCGCCGCGCCGCATAGCCGTCGGCGTGCAGCACGCTCAACGCCAGGTCCAGCGCTTCCGGCGCGATGTGCAGCTTGACGGTGCGGCGCAGACCGAGCTGCTGCGCCAGGTCTCCGGCATGGCAGCGGGCCGCGATGCGCCCGTCCTGCATGACGATCACCTCGTCGGCCAGCCGTTCGATCTCCTCCAGGCGGTGCGACGTATAGAGGATGGTCTTGCCCCCGCCGCGCACCGTCCCCAGCAGGGCGAGAAAGTCGTCGCGGCTGGCGCGGTCCAGATTGGAGGTCGGTTCGTCGAGCACCAGCACGGGCGGGTCGCCCAGCAGCGCCAGCCCCAGGGCCAAACGCTGTTTGAGGCCGCCGGAGAGCGCGCCCACCGCTTTCGTGGCGTGGTCGGCCAACCCTACTTGGGTCAGGATCGGCCCGACGGTGGCGGCGGAGGCCTGGCGCAGCCGGGCGAAGAAGTGCGCCGTATCCAGCACGGTCAGGTCGGGATAGAGCGCGATCTCCTGCGGCACATAGCCGAGCAGACGGCGCGCGGCGCGCCCCTGCCGGTGGGCGTCCAGGCCGCCGATGTGAATCCGGCCGTCATAGCGCAGCAGCCCCAGCAGACAGCGGATCAGCGTGGTCTTGCCCGCGCCGTTCGGCCCCCACAGCGCCAACGCGCGCTCGCTAGGGACTTCCAGCGAGAGGTCGTCCACCGCCACGGTTTTGCCATAGCGTTTGGTCACATGGTCAAAGGTTATCATGGGTGTACCCCGGAGAATCGTCGCGCGCCGGCGACAAGGATGACAACGGCGACGGCCGTCAGGCTCAGGGCCACGACCAGGATACCGGCAGAAGACTGGGCCGGCAGACTGGGCGCGTCCGGCAGCGACGGCGGCGTCATCAGCGGGTGTTCGTCGGCGATCTTGGGC
>CAYJQA010000683.1:932-2935 GCA_964372065.1 uncultured Litorilinea sp. | reverse complement strand
GCCCATGGCCGTCGCCGTGACCCGGCTGGACGCCAGCGCCTCGGACGTGGCCGAGTGACAGCGCCCGGCCACCAGCAAATTCTCGAAGGCGCGCGGGAGCAGGGTGCGATAGGGGATGTCGTAGGGCGGCGTCCAGGGGATGTCATGATAGCCCGGCTGGGTCGCGGGGTGGCGGTCCAGCCGCCATGCGCCGAGGACGATCACGTCGTCATGGCGGCGGCCCTGGCGCACGTCGTCACCGGTCAGCACGTAGTCGCCCACGATGCGCCGCGATTCGCGCGCGCCCGCCGCGGGACCGCTGGTGAAGAAATAGGCCTGGGCAAACTCCGGTAGATGCTCCTGCCACAACTCAAACATGCGCCAGGCGTCGCGGCGGCCCTGGATCTCGGCCTGGGTCCAGTCGGCGGGGATGGTGTTGTCGCCGGGGATGCGCGTGGCGTTGAAGTAGACGTCGCGACCGGAGAAGGTAGCCGGATAGGGGCCGCCATAGAGACCGATCTCGCCGCGCTCATAGGCCGCGGCCAAGACCTGGGCGCAGCGACGGCGCAGCTCAAAGCTGGGCGCGAGGTCGGCGATGCGAAAGTGCAGGCTCATGGGCTGCAAGGACTCCGCCTTTTCATAGGCCGCGCCCGCCCAGGCCGCCACGTCGCCGTCGCCGGTGCAGTCGATCACCACCTGCGGCTGCACCGCGACCAACCCGGCTTTGTTGCTGATCAGCACATGGGTGACGCGGCCATCGGCGGCGACCACGTCGGCGACCTGCGAGTGGTAGAGGATGCTCACGCCCGCTTCGGTGAGGATGGCGTCGGCGGCGCGCTTGAAGCGTTCCGGGTCACAGCGGGGGATGACGCGGTCCGGGTGCATCTCCACGAACGACAGGTCGCCGTTGACGTTGTAGCGTAACTGCGGCCCTTGACCGGCCGCGATCACCTGCATCCGCTCCAGCATCTCAAAGACGATGCCGCCCACCACGGGCGTACCCGACCGTTCGTCCACAAAGCCGTCGAAGGCCGAACCGATGATGGCGGTGAAGAAGCCGCCGGCAAAGCCGTTGCGCTCCACGACCAGGACGCTGGCCCCGCCGCGGGCCGCGGCCACGGCCGCGGCCGATGCCCGCCAGCCCGGCCCCGCAGACCAGCACATCCGGGGTCGCTACGACGGGAATCTGTTTGGCGTAGGTGAGCATCACGGTTCTCCTGTGGCGGAAGATACACCCCGCGCGTTGGGGCGGGGTGTATCTTACCACAGCCGGGGACGGCGGGCCGCCGATCCCCGCTACCGGGGCGGGCCGCGGCGGATGCGCTCCTGGGCGGCGGGCAAGCTGAAGCGGTCGGGCGGCAGATCTTCCAGCCACCAGGTCACGCCGGCCGCGGCGTAGGCCGCCGTCTCCGCGTGCTCGGCTTCGCTGCCGTCGCCTTCGGACCAGAGGAGGACTACGATATCGAAGGGGGCGGGCTGGTCGCGGGGCTGCGCGATGTAGGCCTTGACCGCGGCGACCTCGTCCGGATAGATGGCGCGATTCGCGTCGCTGATGGCGACCACACCATCCCAGCGCGCGGCGCGGCGGAAGGGCGCTTTCTTGGCGGGCCAAGCGCCGCAGCACCAGATGGGGATGCGCGGTGTCTGGCGCGGGCAGGGCGTGAACTGCACGTCCTGGAGCCGATAGTGCGTCCCCTGGTAGGTGAAGCGCTCGCCGCGCCACAGCCCGGTCAGCACGTCCAGCGCTTCGTCGAGCTTATGGGCGCGGAGCACGGGGTCGCCCTCTTCGCCGAACGCTTCAAACTCGCCGCGGCCCCCGCCCAGCCCGACGCCGAGCGTCAAGCGGCCCTGGGAGAGGTGATCCAGGGTGACCGTCTCGCGGGCGAGCTTCCAGGGCCGTCGCCGGGCCAGCGGCGTGACGATGGTGCCCAGGCGGACGCGTTCGGTGCGCAGCGCCATCGCGGTGAGCGCGATCCAGGGGTCGGCAGCCGATATCATCAAACTGGCTATGATTAATATCTTCC
>CAYJQA010000683.1:0-922 GCA_964372065.1 uncultured Litorilinea sp. | reverse complement strand
GTCGGCAGCCGCGGCGGGCCGGCCGATATGGTCCCAAATAAAGACGCCCTCCCAGCCGGCGGCTTCGGCTTGCTGAGCCAGGTCCGCGAGGCGCGCGGCGTCGGCATAGTCGCCGACGCTGGGCAGGTAGATGCCATATCGCATGATGGTCGCTCCTGAGTGGATGAGTGGGAAGTGACTCCTGGGCTTCGCCTCGACATGACAATGCCTATCCATAGTCTATTTATCGTAGGGGCGGTTTCCCTATCGCTCGTCCAATAAGGGGCGCTGGGCCGTATGGGAATCGCCTCTTCATTAACCGCAAGTCCCACCGTGGATGCGGTCTAGAGACGGGCGAAGCGAACCGCGATCAGGATGTACCAGATTTCCAGAAACAGCACGGAGAAGACCGAGATGTAGACCCCCACAATCGGCACGTAGAGGCCCAGCGCGATGACGTTGGCGACGATGCCCAGATAACCCGTGGCCCGGCTGAAGGTGTTGCCCCGCAGCATGACCGCTGAGATGACGATCAGGACCAGCGAGCCTAAGACATAACTGACGTGAAAGGCCGTGCCCGTGTAGATGGTGAGCATGGCCTGGCCCGGGGCCAGGAACACGGCGGCTTCGGCGTCGGTGGTCGCGGCCGCGTGCTGCCGGGCCAGGGCGAGCATCTCGAAGGCCGTGTTGGAGGAGAAGTAGGCCGCCAGCCCCATGAAGCCGCCCGCCGTCGCCAGCGCCATGAGCGATTCGCTGCCGCGCCGGAGCGCAGCATAGAGGCCGAGCAGGATGGGGATCAGCAGCGTGTTATCGACCAGGAGCAAGAGGTCCAGGGCCAGCAGGCCGATCAGCCAGTTGTCTTGGAGCAGCGCAAAGTGGCCGCTGACGGTGGCGGGCGGCGGCCAGACGAGAAAGACGACGACCTGGATGGGAACAAGTATGG
>CAYJQA010000682.1:0-2944 GCA_964372065.1 uncultured Litorilinea sp. | reverse complement strand
GCGAGGCCATCTTCCAGCGGCTGGTGCTGGACCAGGGCTACTATCGCGACGGCATTATGACCGCGCCCAGCGACGACGCCCTGCGCCGCGATATCGAACTGAGCATGGCCGCGGGCTTCAACGGCGCGCGGCTCCATCAGAAGGTCTTTGAGGAACGCTTCCTCTATCACGCCGACAAGCTGGGCTATCTGGTGTGGGGCGAGTTTGGCGATTGGGGCTGCTCCGGCTTTGGCCCGCGCCACGACCATCAGCAGCCCACCGCGACCTACATCACCCAATGGCTGGAGGCGCTCGCCCGCGACTACTCGCACCCGTCCATCGTCGGCTGGTGTCCCCTCAACGAGACGTGGCAGGTCATGACCGACCGCTTCACCGCGCTGGACGACGTGACCCGCGGCCTGTTCCTGGCGACCAAGGCCATGGACACGACGCGCCCCGTGCTGGACACCTCCGGCTACAGCCACCGCGTGGCCGAAACCGACGTCTACGACTGTCACGACTACACCCAAGACCCCGCGACCTTCGCCGCCCGCCATGCCCACGTGGCCGAGGGGCAGCCCTACTACAACAGCCGCGACAACGAGTTGTGGTCGCTGCCCTATGCCGGTCAACCCTTCTTTGTCTCCGAGTTCGGCGGCATCTGGTGGAACCCCCGCGCCAAACCCGGTGAAGATTCCTGGGGCTATGGCGAGCGCCCGCAGAGCATCCAGGAGTTCTACGACCGCTTCGAGCGCCTCTGTGGGACGCTGCTGGCCGACCCCGCCATGTTCGGCTACTGCTACACCCAACTCACCGACGTCTATCAAGAGCAAAACGGCGTCTATACCTTCGAGCGGGAGACCAAGTTCGACATGGCGCGCATCCACGCTGCCCAACAGCGCCGTGCCGCCATCGAACAGGCAGCCCAGGACGCGCCGGCATGACCTACGCGCGGCTGGTCAAGTTCATCCTGCCCCTGGCCGTCACCGCCATCGTCGTGGAGTTGGGCAGCCAGGTCCTCAACGCGGGCATGGCCCGTGCGCCGGAAGCGACCACCACCCTGGCCGCCTACGGGTTGGCGTGGGGGTTGGTCCTCTTCCTCACCGCGCCGTTGGGTCAGGCCAAGGAACTGGGTCTGGCGTTGGTCAACGACCGCACCGGGCTGATCGTGGTGCGCCGCTTTGTCGTGCTGCTGGGCGTGACGCTCATGGTCGGGCTGGCGAGTCTGACCATGACGCCCCTGGGCAACCTGGTCATCGAACGGCTGCATGCCATCGACGCCGAGTTGGGCGCGGTCGTCCGCACCGCGCTCTTCTGGCTTATCCCCTACCCGCTGCTCAAGGGCTATGCGCTCTTTCATGCCGGGCTGTTGCTGCGCGTGCGCCACACCGAGCGCGTCTCGTATGCCACCTTGAGCAACCTGGGCGTGAGCATCCTGACCGTCTTTGGTCTGGTCCTGATGCCCTGGGTGCAGAGCCGGCCCATCGTGCTGCCCATCCTGGTCACGTACCTGGGCATCTTGGCTGAGTTGGCTGTGCTCCTGACCGGCGCGGCGAAGTATGGCGGCGCGGTGACGGCGCGGGAGCGTCCCGCCGCCGCTCCGCCCATGACGCTGGGGCGCGTCGTGCGCTTCTTCTGGCCGCTGGCGCTGATCATGCTCGTGCAGGAGGTCAGCCGCCCCCTGATCAACCTGTTCGTGGCGCGCGGACCGGACGCCACCAACGCCCTCGCCATCCTCGCCGTGCTCTATACACTGGGGCGCATCCCCTACGGCTGGCTCAACGAGATCCGCAACCTGGCTCCCGCCTTCCGCGACGAATCCACCAGCCGCCCCTTTATCAGACGCTTTGCCGTGGCGTGCGGGCTGGTCTCCATGGCGATGATGGGCGTGCTGTTCTGGACGCAGCTGCGTGATGTGATCCTGGAGCAGTGGATCGGCGTCCCACCACACTTGGCGGCGCTGGCGGTGACGCCGCTGCACCTCTACACGCTCTTCTCGATCTCGGTGACGCTGCGCGGCTACTATCACGGCATCGGCCTGGTAGAAGGGCGCACCCGCGCCCTCGCCCCCAGCGCGCCCGCCCGCTTCGTCGCCATCGTGGGCACGCTCGTCGGCTTGCCCTGGATCGGCGTCACCGGCGCGACGTTGGGCGTCGCCGCGCTGCTGGCGGGCTTCTCCGCCGAGGCGGTGGTCGTCTGGTGGGGCGTGCGCGGCCGCGCCTGGCTCCACCATCGCCGCCATGTCAACACCCCCGCCCCGGCCTAACGTGTGGGTTCCGCGCGCCGCGCGGACGTGGAGCAAACTGGAGGAGGAACTACCATGTACCAGACCGATATGTACGAAGGCATGTTAGCCGAAACCGTGACCATCACCGGCGCGCACGGCGACCGCATCCACGCCTACTTGGCGCGTCCGCTTGGCCCCGGCCCTTTCCCCGCCGTCGTCCTCGTTCACCACATGCCCGGTTGGGATGAATGGTATCGCGAGGCCACGCGCAAGTTCGCCCATCACGGCTACGTGGCGCTCTCGCCCGACCTCTACTGCCGCGACGGTCACGGCGCACCCGACGACGTGGCGGCCAAGGTGCGCGCCGCGGGCGGCGTCCCCGACGACCAGGTCGTCGCCGATCTGGCGGGGGGCCGCGACTACCTACGCAGTCTGCCCTATGTCAACGGCAAGGTCGCGATCTTTGGCACGTGCTCGGGCGGCCGCCATGCCTATCTAGCCGCGTGCCGCCAGGAGCCCCCTGGGCGCGGCTTCGCCGCCTGTCTCGACCTGTGGGGCGGTCGCGTGGTCATGGGCCAAGACCAACTCACGCCCAAGCAGCCCGTCGCGCCCATCGACTACACCGCCGACCTCTCCTGCCCGCTGCTCGGTCTCTTTGGCGACGAGGACCAAAACCCCACGCCGGACCAGGTCGCGACCCACGAAGCCGCGCTCAAGCGTCTGGGCGTGAAGCTGGTG
>CAYJQA010000681.1:606-2948 GCA_964372065.1 uncultured Litorilinea sp. | reverse complement strand
GATGAACGCGCCCGTGTAGATGACCAACCCCAACAGCAGTCCGGCAAATTCGGGCGTCAGGCTTACCCCGCCGATAAAGTTGAAGCCCTGCTTGAGCGGGCGGTCGAGGACGATGGGCGCGGGATGCTCCCACTCCAGCGCTGCGCCGATGTCGCCGGCGAGCAGGTCATAGAAGCGGTACTGGCCCGCGGCGTCGGTGGTGGTGGTCGCCAACGCTTCCCCGTCGGCGTTGAGCAGCGTCACGGGCGTATGGGCGAGGAGGCGCTCGCCGTCGTCCCACGCGCCGTTGCCGTTGGCGTCCACATAGAGCCGTCCCCGGTCGCCCCGCGTCAACTCATACGCCGTATTGGACGGCAGGCTGCCGCTGAACAGGAGGACCAGATAGCCGGCCACGGCCACGCCGAGCAGCGTGAGCAACCCGGTGTTGACGCCGCTGCCGAGGCGGCCTTGCGCGGCGAGGCTGCGCCGCCGCCGCCAACCGGCGACGATGCCCACGCCTACGCCCGCGGCCACCCACCACAGCCACGGCGCGCCCACCGCGCTGAGCCGCAGCGTCGCCAGGTTGATGCCTCGGTTGGAGATGTAGGCCAGCCCCGCGACCTCTTGCGCGACCTCGATGTTGGGCAGCGCCAAGATGACCCCGAAATACCAGAAAAAAAGCTGGACCAACAGCGGCGTGCTTTGGATGATCTCGATATAGACGGCGGCGAGGTTTCTGACCAACCAGTTGGACGACAGGCGCGCGATGCCCGCCAGCAGACCGAGCGCCGTAGCCAGCACAATGCCCAGCGCGGCCACCCGTAACGTGTTGACCAGCGCGACGACAAAGGCGCGGCCATAGGTTTCTTGGGGCGAGAAGGCCAGCCCCTCGCCGATCTGGAAACCCGCGACGGTATCGAGAAAGCGCCAGCTAAAGCCGGAGCCGCCCGCGGCCAGGCGTGTCGCCATGTTGTTGTAGAAGAACCAGACCAGGAGCAGCAGCCCAATGAGAAAGGTTCCCTGGGCGACAAACTCCAGGAAGCGGAGGTTGCGCCACAAGGCGGTATCGGTAGAGTAGGCGGGTTTGGTTGCGCTGGTCATGGGCGTCTGCGTCTAGGCGGTGCGGCGGCAGCAACTGAATGTGAACGGTGCGCAGGGTATCCTGCGCACCGTTCAGCCTGCGAATGGGATTAACGCACGGGTGGGGCGTATTGAATGCCACCCTGCGTATAGAGGGCATTCAACCCACGCGGTAGGGCGAAGGGCGTCTCCGGCCCCAGGTTGCGGTCGTAGATCTCGCCATAGTTACCCACGGCTTTGATGATGTTGACCATGAAGTCGTTGCCCAAGCCGATTTTGGCCCCCAGTTCGCCCTCGACGCCCAGCAGGCGGCGGACGTTGGGGTCTTCGCTGGCGAGCATTTCTTCCACGTTGGCGCTGGTGACGCCCAGCTCCTCGGCGGTGATCAGCCCGTAGACGACCCAGCGCGCGGCGTCGGCCCACACGGGGTCACCCTGGAAGACGGCCCCGGCCAATGGCTCCTTGGACATGGTGACGTCCAAGATGACGTGGGCGGCCGGGTCCTGCATCTTGGTGCGGCTGGCGACCAACTGCGACTTGTCGCTGGTGAAGCCGTCACAGCGGCCTTCGTCGTAGGCCCCGACGGTCTTGTCGTTGTCCTCAAAGACGACCGCGCCAAACTCGATCCCGCGGGCGCGGAAGTTGTCGGTGAGGTTCAACTCGGTGGTGGTCCCGCTCTGGACGCAGACGGTCGCGCCTTCCATGTCTTCCAGCGAGGTGATGCCGCTTTCGGCGCGCACCATCATGCCCTGGCCGTCATAGAAGTTGGTCGGCAGAAACTCCATGCCGACCTCGGCGCTGTCGCGGGTGAGGGTCCAGGTAGAATTGCGGAAGAGGATGTCGATCTCGCCGGTGGCGACCAGGGTAAAGCGTTCCTGGGTGGTGGTGGAACGGAACTCGACGGCGGTGGCGTCGCCAAAGACGGCGGCGGCGACGGCCTTGCAGAAGTCTACGTCAAACCCGGCATACGAGCCGTCGCTCTCCAGATAGCTGAAGCCGGGCAACTGGCCGTTGACGCCGCAGAGCAGCTTGCCGCGATCCTTGACGATTTGGAGACGGTTAGCACTGGCGGCGGCGGGCGCAGCGGCATCGGACGCCGCGGGCGCGGCCGGCACCGTGGTGACGGTACAGGCCGCCAAGAGAAGCAACACAGTCAAAAATGGGATGAGTCTAGCCACGCGGTTGAACATAAAATGAGGTCCCTTTCTCGGAGTTGGGTGGCGGCGACGACACATTGAACTGACAAGGGCGGTTGGCAGGCAAAGTACCCCACTGGGTTTGCT
>CAYJQA010000681.1:0-596 GCA_964372065.1 uncultured Litorilinea sp. | reverse complement strand
GCATGGGTCACATCAGAATCAGTGCATACGGTATAGGGTATTAGTGTGGCCGGTGATAGGTCCGGCGTGCTCGCTGCTAGGTAGAGAATCGCGCCTGGTAGGCGACCAATCCGCCGATCGTGCAAGTTTTCACTTACCGAAACAATAAAGAGGCGGGGGTATTTGGGGCGGGACTATAGCACAGTCAAAAGCGGATGTCAAACACCTGCGCGAACTGCCCCGCACAGGTGTTCTGGTGGGCCCTACCAGGGTAGGCAGTGGGCGCGGTCCCCGTCCCGTTTGCCCATGCCCTCAGGATGCGCTATACTCGCGCCAATTCGGTATGCTTGATCGGTGGGACGGAGAACCGCCACATGTCGCCAGAGTTAATCAATACCATCGCTACGGTCGTCGGCGTTTTGGTCGCCGTCGTGGGGGCGTTTATCTTCGCCTTCTGGATCGCGATGGGGATCTGGACGTTCAACGATATTCGGTCGCGCACGCGCGATTGGCTGGCGATTCTGCTGGCCTGTGTCTTGACGCTGATCTTTCCGATCGTGGGGTGGGTGCTCTATTTGATGATCCGGCCCAAGGAAACTCTGGCCGAAGTCTATGAC
>CAYJQA010000680.1:0-2950 GCA_964372065.1 uncultured Litorilinea sp. | reverse complement strand
GACCGGTTGGGCAGCCTGGTGCGCGCCTGTCGCGGCTGCTACGACGCCGCGCTGGCCTTCGCCGCGCCATACATTTCGGGCAAAGACAGCCTCTACAACGAGTTCAACGGCGCGCCGATTCCCGGCACGCTGCTCGTCTCGGCCATCGCGGTCGTGCCGGACCTGCACCGCTGCGTGACCGCCCAACTCAAGACGCCGGGCGACCTGGTTTATCTGCTGGGCGACACCCGCGCCGAGCTTGGCGGCTCGCTGCTCTATCACCTCTACCGCTTCGGGGGCGGCGACCCGCCGATCCTGCCGGGCGATGCGCCCGTGCGCTACCGCCGGCTGCACCGCGCCATGCTGGACGGCCTGGTCGCCGCCTGCCACGACCTCAGCGACGGCGGGCTGGCCGTAGCCGCGGCCGAGATGGCGCTCGGTGGCCGCCTGGGGCTGGACCTGTCGCTGCGCGGCGACGGCCTGACGCCGCTGGCCGTCCTCTTTGCCGAAAGCAACAGCCGCCTCCTGGTCGAAGTCGCCCCCGCCGACGCGATCGCGTTTGAGGAGCACATGGCCGCGCTGCCGCTCACCCGCATCGGCCAGGTGAGCGACGACGCACGTCTCCGCATCGCGCTGGACGGCGCGCCGCTCATCGACCTCAGCCTCGATGCCTTGCTCCGGGCCTGGCATCGCCAACCTGCCGCGGGAGGTGCAGCATGAAGCCGACGATCCTCATCCTCCACGCGTCCGGGGCCAATCGTGATGCCGAAGCCGCGCGCGCCTGTGAACTGGCCGGTGGGCAGCCCGAGATCGTCCACATCAATCAGTTGCGGGCGGGCGAGCGCAAGTTGGCCGATTACCCCATGCTGTTGCTGCCCGGCGGCTTCACCTACGGCGACGCCCTGGGCGCAGGCGCGCGCCTGGCGCTGGACCTGCGCATCTATTTCGAGGATGAACTGGCCGACTTCGTCAGCCAGGGCCGGATGGTGCTGGGCATCTGCAACGGATTCCAGACCTTGGTCAAGGCCGGCCTGCTGCCGGGCAACCGCCCCGGTCCCCGGCAGACGACGCTGACCGACAACGCCAACGGCCACTTCGAGTGCCGCTGGGTGCATCTGGCCGTCAACCCGCAGTCGCCCGCGACCTACCTGGCCGCGATCGACGGCCTCATCTTCTGCCCCATCGCCCACGGCGAAGGCAACTTCCAGGTCGCCGACGCAGCCACGTTAGCCGCGCTGGACGCCGACAACCTGGTCGCCTTTCGCTACGTAGACGCCCAGGGTCAGCCCGCCGGGCTGCGCTACCCGCTCAACCCGAACGGCTCCGCGGCGGACATCGCGGGCCTTTGCAACGCGGCGGGCAACGTTGTCGGCCTGATGCCCCACCCGGAAGACCATATCGTGCCGGTCCAGAACCCATTGGGCCGCGGGGACCGGCTCGGCCTGCCGCTCTTCACCGCCATGATCGCCGCCGCGGCCGCGCTGTGAGGCAACACCATGCTTGACCAAGCTACGCTCCGTCAGACCCTCCCGCACGCGCTGGACGGCGTTGACCTGCCGTTCTTGGGGCCGCGCAGCCGCGGCAAAGTGCGCGTCATTTATCACCGCGGCGACCAACTAGTGCTGGTCACGACCGACCGCCTCTCGGCTTTCGACCACATCCTGGGACTGGTGCCGTATAAAGGCCAAGTGCTCAACCAACTGTCCGCGTTCTGGTTTGCCGCGACTCAGGAGATTGTCGCCAATCACCTGATCGCCCTGCCCGACCCCAACGTGACCGTGGCGCGGGCCTGTACCCCCCTGCCCGTGGAGGTTGTGGTGCGCGGCTATATCACCGGCGTCACGCAAACCGCGCTCTGGTATCGCTACAGCCAGGGGGAACGCACCATCTACGGCATCGACTTCCCCGACGGGCTGCGGAAGAACGACGAACTGCCCGCGCCCATCATCACGCCGACTACCAAGGCGCGCGACGGGGCGCATGACGAACGCATCACCGGGGCGGAGATTGTGGCGCAGGGTCTCATGTCCCAGGCGCGTTGGGATGAGGTGTGCGCCGCGGCCGTGGCCGTCTTCCGCCGCGGCCAGGCTATCGCCCGGCGTGCGGGCCTGATCCTGGTGGACACCAAGTACGAGTTCGGCATCGACGCCCAGGGCGCGCTGACCCTAATTGACGAAGTGCACACGCCCGACTCCAGCCGCTTCTGGCTGGCCGCAAGTTATGCGAGCCGCCACGCCGCGGGCGCGGAGCCGGAGAACTTCGACAAGGAGTTTGTGCGTCTCTACTATGCGGCGCAGGGCTACCGCGGCGACGGCGAGCCATTCCCGCTGCCCGCCGACCTAGCCGTGCAGGCCGCCGAGCGTTACATCCGCACCTACGAGATGCTGACGGGCCAGACGTTCGCGCCAGGCGACCTGCCCGCGGGGCCGCGCATCGCTGCCAACCTGCGGGCGTGGGCGTCAAGCCAGGGAGCCGCGTGAGATGACCGAGCCATCACCGCTGGTAGGCGTGATCATGGGCAGCAAGTCGGACTGGGAGACCATGCGCCATGCCGCCGACACCCTCCGCCAGTTCGCCGTCGCGCACGAGTGTCGCGTGGTGTCCGCCCATCGCACCCCCGACTTGATGATGCAGTATGCCCATGACGCCGAGAGTCGCGGGCTACAGGTGATCATTGCCGGCGCGGGTGGCGCGGCGCATCTGCCTGGCATGGTCGCCGGGCACACCCTCTTACCCGTCATCGGTGTGCCCATCCAAAGCCGGGCGCTCAACGGGCTGGACTCGCTGCTCTCCATCGTGCAGATGCCCGCCGGGGTGCCGGTCGCGACCATGGCGATTGGCCGCGCCGGGGCGGTCAACGCGGCGCTGCTGGCCGTCGCCATTTTGGCCGGCACCCGGCCCGACCTGCGCGAGGCGCTGCGCCGCTACCGCGCGGAGCGCGCCGCGCAGGTCATGGCCGAGGTGGTTGACC
>CAYJQA010000679.1:0-2954 GCA_964372065.1 uncultured Litorilinea sp. | reverse complement strand
TGTTTCTGATAGTCTAAAAGGGAACCAGTGCGCCGCACAATGATCATCGAAAAGGGGACCACCTGACCCAGTGCTCCGCTATCATGAACCTAGAAGAGTTCAGAGAGAGCGGAGGGAAGGATGATCAATGTGGAAGAACGCGAACAGGTACGGCGGGCCTACTTCATCGAGAAGAAGAGCCTGCGCCAGATTGCCCGCGAACTGAAGATGGCGCGCAAGACGGTGCGCAAAGCCATCGAACAGGCCGAACCCACAGCCTACACGCTGCGCACACCACGACCTGCCCCAAAGTTGGGGCTCTACCAGGCGCGCATCGACGCGTTGCTGGCCGAAGCCGAGCAGATGCCACGCAAGCAACGTTACACCGGACACAAGATCTTTCAGTTGCTGCAAGCGGAAGGCTATGCCGGGGCAGAGTCCAGTGTGCGGGCCTACATCGGGCGGCGACGCCGCGTCCGACGCCGCCCGCAGGTCTTTCTGCCGTTGGAGTTCGACCCCGGCACCGATGCGCAAGTGGACTGGGGCGAAGCGCAGGCTGTCATCGGCGGGACAGCGGTCACCGTACAACTCTTCTACATGCGGCTGTGCTACTCGCGACGGCTGTTCATGATGGCCTTTCCGGCCCAAACGCAAGAAGCCTTTTTCAGCGGGCATGTGCAAGCCTTCCACTTCTTTGCCGGGGCGCCGCAGCGCATCAGCTACGACAATCTCAAGGCGGCCGTGCAGACGGTGTTGCGCGGTCACAACCGGCGGGAGCAGCAGGCGTTTGTGGTCTTCCGCAGCCACTACCTGTTTGCGAGCTACTTCTGCACCCCCGGCCAGGGCCACGAAAAGGGCGGCGTCGAGCATGGCGTGGGCTTTGGCCGGCGCAACTTCCTGGTGCCCATCCCACACGTGGCGGACTTTGCCGAGCTGAACCAACTGCTGCTGGCCCAGTGCCAGGCAGACGATGCTCGCCAGGTGGACGGGCAGCCGCTGACCATCGGAGAAGCTTGGCAACTGGAGCGCCATGCCTTGCGTCCGCTGCCGGCGCAGGACTATCGCTGCTGTGTGACCAAAGCGGTGACGCTGACGCCCTACAGCCAGGTGGAGTTTGAGACCAACCGCTACTCGGTGCCGGCGGATAAGGTGCAACGCCAACTGGTCGTACGCGCCTATCCTTTCCACGTTGAGATTCTGGACCGGGAAACAGTGCTTGCCTGTCATGGACGCTGCTATGCGCGCCACCAGGACGTGCTCGACCCGCTCCACTATCTGCCGCTGCTAGAGCAGCGCACCGGCGCCTTTGCCCACGCCAAACCGCTGCGACGCTGGCGCGCGGAGTGGCCGCCGGTCTACGAGCAACTGTTGCACGCCCTGCAGGTGACTGAGGGCGATAGGCAGGATGATGGGCAAAGCGTGCGCGAGTTTGTCCGGGTGCTCAAGCTCCATCAACACTACCCCGCGCCGCAGATTGAGCGCGCAGTCGAGCAGGCGTTACGCTATGGCTGTCTGCATGCCGATGGCGTGGAGCTGTGCTTACGCCAGCAACTGGCGGCGGACACCACGCCGCCCGCACTCGACTTGGCGGCCCATCCTCACCTCACGCCGCTGGCGGTCCATCCTCCCGCACCGGACCTAGCCTGCTACAACCAGTTGTTGGGCGGAGGGTGACGATGGAAAGCCAACTACTCCTGGAGAGCTACTTGAAGGAGTTGCGTCTGCCGGCCTTTCTCAAGCACTACCGCGTCTTTGCCGAAGATGCCGCCCAAGCCCAGCAGGGTTACGACCGCTACCTGTTGGCCCTGGCGGAGCAGGAGGTAGCCCAGCGCGAGCGGAACCGGCAGGAGCGGCTGGTGCGGGCCGCCCGTTTTCCGGTGCTCAAGGAACTGGCCGACTTCGATTTCAGCTGTGTGCCCAGCCTGCCCAAGCAGCAGGTGCTGGAGTTGGCCCAGGGACACTACATCCGCCAAGCCGAATCGCTCCTGTTGGTGGGCAACCCCGGATTGGGGAAAACCCACGTCGCCACCGGATTGGCCCTGACTGCCTGCCGCCAAGGCCACCGCGTGCGCTTCTACAATGCGGCGGCGCTGGTCAATGAACTGCTCCAGGCCCAGGAAGAACGACGGCTGCCCAAGCTATTGAACCAGGCGCTCAAGCAACAGGTGGTAGTGCTCGACGAGTTGGGCTTTATCCCGTTCACGGCGATGGGGGCGCACTTGATGTTCCAGTTTTGCGCTACGCTCTATGAACGGGTGGCGCTGATTGTCACCACCAATCTGCGTTTTGCCGACTGGACGCAGGTGTTTGGCGATGAGCGGCTCACCGCCGCCTTGCTGGACCGTCTGACCCACAAGGCGCATATCCTGGAGTTCAGCGGGGCGGAATCGTATCGCTTTCGCCAGCGTCTGCAGCGACAGCAAGGAGAGGGATAGATGCCTCATTCAGGCACCCCCGTGGTGCGTAACCAGCGGCTATGGCGGGAAGGATCCCCAGACGGTTCCCGACCGCTGGTGGTCGGCACGGCCGCCTGGTTTGCGTGGCTGGAGGAGGCAGATTGCTTCTGCTATATGGCGTCGCACAGCAGCTACCGCTTGACCGTGCGCAAGGAAAAGCGGCGCAACCAGTGGTACTGGTATGCCTATCTCAAAGTAGACCGCAAGTTACACAACGCCTATCTCGGCCGCTCGCAGGCGGTGACTGAGGAGAAACTGACCTGGGTTCTCCAGCACTTGTTGGCCAAACTGCACAACAAGATGGAGAAAACAGCTTCTATAAAGGAGGGAAGACCCGACGATCTCGGTCAACGTGCTGACTTTCTCAACGGGCACACACAAACCGAGTGACGCGCGTCGAAGTGGTTCCCTTTTCAATTGTCAGGTGGTTCCTTTTTCAATGATCATTGTGTTAGCTGATTTGGTCTGCTGGTCCCCTTTTCGACCGTCAACTGGTTCCCTTTTCAGTTGACAAATACA
>CAYJQA010000678.1:0-2967 GCA_964372065.1 uncultured Litorilinea sp. | reverse complement strand
GGCCAGGAAGTCATTGAGCGGAGCCAGTTGTGCTCCCATCCCAAAGGTGTTGGCCAAATTCTGGAACTGGGCGCTGCGCAAGTCCAGGGCGCTCCAGCCGGCGGGCACAGCCAGCGAATAGCCGCGTGTGTCATCCGTGACCGGGGTGAAGCCCTGCGGGATAGTGACCTGCGGGGTCGGCACCGGGGTCGGCGTGGGCGGCAGCGGTGTTTCGCCCGGCTTGGGGGTCGGTGTGGGTTCGGGCGTCGGCGTCGGCGTGGGGATCGGGGTGGGTGTCGCGGTCGGCGGAACCGGCATAAAGGGCGCAAGGAACGGCAGTTGCGAGAAGTCAATGGGCAGCCCGGCGCAGCCCGAGAGCGCCAGCGCCATCACCAAGACAACGCCCACTGCCAGCGCCCGCGGCGTCCTCTTGCCAGTGCTCCTAGACGGCAATCTCATTGTATCCTCCTTGGCTTCGAGCAGAATCGATTGATGGTATGAAAACGGCGGAACGAACGGACTAAGTTTACAGCGAGTCTGCCGCTTTGGCAACCACTTGACCGCGGCCATTTTTCCGGCGGACTAAAGAGGAAGTAGGTGCGGTTTTCCAACCGCACATTCGGCGCAAAGCGAGACGCGGAATTGGAAAACTACACCTGCATCGCCCACCCCGCTAGAAACGCAGCTTGCTGCGCGCCAGGATGACCACTGCGCCGTCGTCGCGATTGCCCATCAGCATCCCCCCGGCAAACGGCTGCGTCACCACGGACACGGTCGCTTCGCCCGCCAGCGGCGCGCCCAACGCTTGCCGCCGTGCGTCCACCGCCATGATGGCGGCGATGGGGCTGCCCGCCGCATCGTCCTGCCCCGGCGAATCATCGTTCGCCGCCGGCCGCGGCGCCTGCTCCCACTCGTGCGTCTCGGCATAGTACACATAGACGACCGCGCTGTCATTGGGTGCGATCACCGCCCCGCGCGCAAACTGCTGCCAGGCTCCTGGCGCGACCGTCGCCGGGCCTGTCGGACAGCCGAACTCCCCGGCCAACCGCCCCGGCACTTGCGCCAGCCGCAGCACAAAGAACTGGTCCACGACCTGGCTGCAACTGCCTATGACCGCCGGCTCGCCGCCGGGCAGCACGGTAGGCTCCAACTGCCGGGGTACGCCGTCGGTCGCGGGCGTGTCCACCGGCGGTTGCTCCGGCAACTCCGCGGACGGTTGCGCCGTCGGCGCGGGCAGCGGCGACGGCGTGGCGCTGGGGACAGGCGTGGCCGTGGGAACGCTGGTGGGCGTCGCCGTGGGCAGGATCGTCGCCGCGGCATGCACGATGGTATAGGTGAGGGCCGCCGTTACACTGGGCGCGTGCGTCGGCTCAGGCGGGACCGCGATCACGGCCAGCGCGGCGGGTGTCGGCGTGGCCGCGGTCACGGCCGCGCCGCCGGTCATCAACTGCGGGCCGATCAATGCGCCAAAGATTGCCGCCAACACCAGCGCGACGGCCCACAGGAACCAGCCGCGCCGTTGCCCGCCGGTCGGGCGTACGGGAGCAGACGCAGGCTCCTCCGCGGTCACAGGCGCGCCCGCCACCAGCACGTGCGTCGCGGCGGTGGTGGCCGATGCCGACGTACTCGGCAGCGACGCCAGCGTCAACGTCGCCGTCGCCTGACCGGCCGCGTCGTCCGGCCGCGCCGGGCTGCGCCCCGCAACCTGCGCCAGCGCATCGGCCAGTTCGCTCGCGTCCGGATAGCGATCCTGGGGCGATTTTGCCAGACACCGCTGGAGGATCACCAGGACACCGGCGGGCAACCGCTGCATGTGTTCGACGTCGACCGTGACCGGCGCGTACACGTGCGCGTGCAGGATTTGCGTGGTCGTGCCCGCAAAGGGGATGCGCCCGATCACGCAGCGATACAGCACCGCGCCCAATGCATAGATGTCGGCGCGGCCGTCCACATCACGGTTGCCGGTACACTGCTCCGGGGCCATAAACGCGGGCGTGCCCACCGTCCGGCCCAGGCTGGTCAATTCCGGCGCATCTAGAAAACGCGCCACGCCGAAGTCGGAGAGCAGCGGCGTCACCGGATGCTCCAGCGCCTCCAGTTGCACGCTGTGCGCGGCCCCAGGACTCGCCGAGCGCAGGAGAATGTTGCTCGGCTTGACATCGCGATGGATCACGCCATGACTGTGGGCGAAGGCCAGGCCGCGCGCCACCGGCTCCAGCAGATTGCAGCTTTCTTCGGTGCGCAGCGAGCCAAAGCGGGCCAGCAGGTCGGCCAGACTTTCGCCCTCGACCAGGTCCATGGCGATATAGCCAGGCCCGCCGTTGGCGGCCACGCCGACCTGCAGGATGCGCACGATGTGCGGATGGCGCAGTGCCCCGGCCAGCAGCGCCTCGCGGCGAAAGCGGTCCAGCGTGGCCGCGTCGGGATTAGGCGGCAGCACCTTGAGCGCCACCGTCTGCCCCAGCACCTGGTCGTAGGCTTGGAAGACGGACGCGCCGCCGCCGCTACCTAGTTGCCGTTGCACCAGATAGCGGCCGATCTGCTGGCCTTCCAGGTGACGAGTATCGCTGCCCGCCCCGTCCGTCTCAAGCAATGGGGAGTCGCCTAGTTTACCCACTGGATTGCGTGTTCCAGCCAACTCGGCAGCGTGCCGGCGATGTCACCCAACAGCTTCGCCTCGCCACCCTCAATCGGCACATACCACAGCCGCCAGTAACCGCCGCGGTCGCTCATGAACGCCACATAGCGCCCGTCCGGGCTGACCGCGGGCAGACCATCCTGCGCGGGGTTGTCCGTCAAGCGGGTCAACGCACTGTCGGCAAGATCGAGCCGGTAGACCTCCCAGTTGCCGTCACGCCCGTTGGACATAAAGACGACTCCCGTGCCGTCCGGCGTCCACACGGGCCGCTGGTCATTGCCGTTGTCGGTCAGTTGTACGCGGCCCTCCCCGTTGGCGCGCATCAGCCACAGACCGGGCCGGTTGCCGGT
>CAYJQA010000677.1:0-2969 GCA_964372065.1 uncultured Litorilinea sp. | reverse complement strand
GGAAACACCTCTTCTTTTCAAATTTCCACCGCAACCGGTAACACTACCACGGCGCGCCGCCTACCCTTCCGGCCGCGCATGCGGTACAATATCCGTCACGTTCCCTTTCATGTATCCCAGGAGGCCAACTGTGTCCACCACGCCCCGCCCCGTACCTAGCGACATCGAGATCGCCCAGGCGGCCACACTGCTGCCGATCGAGGCCATCGCCGAACAGATGGGATTGACCCGTCGCGACATCGAGTTCTACGGCGATAGCATGGCGAAAATCAAGCTGGAAGCCCTGGAACACCTGCAAACGCGCCCCAACGCCAAATACATCCTAGTCACCGCTATTACGCCCACGCCGCTGGGGGAAGGCAAATCCACGACCACCGTGGGCTTGGGCCAGGCGCTCCACCACATCGGCAAGCGCGCCACTATCGCCATTCGCCAACCTTCCCAGGGGCCGACCTTTGGCATCAAGGGCGGCGCGGCCGGCGGCGGCTACAGCCAGGTCGTGCCTATGGAGCAGTTCAACCTGCACATGACCGGCGACATCCACGCCGTCACCGCGGCCAACAACCTGCTGGCGGCCATGATCGACAACCACATCTTCCAGGGCAACGCCCTGGGCATCGACCCCTATAGCATCACCTGGCGGCGGGTAATGGACGTCAACGAGCGCGAGCTGCGCAGCATCATCAGCGGCTTGGGCGGCAAGAGCGACGGGCGGCCGCGCGTCACCGGCTTCGACATCAGCGTTGCCAGCGAGGTCATGGCGATCCTGGCGCTCACCACCAGCCTGCGCGACATGCGCGACCGCTTCAGCCGCATCGTCGTCGGCCAGAGCCATGACAAGAACCCCATCACCGCCGAAGCCCTGCGCGCCGCGGGCGCCATGACCGTGCTTATGAAAGAGGCCATCAAGCCCAACCTCTTCCAAACCCTGGAAAACACGCCCGCGCTGGTCCACGCCGGCCCCTTTGCCAACATCGCGCACGGCAACAGCTCGGTCTTGGCCGACCAGATCGGCATCAAGACCGCCGACTATCTCATCACCGAGGCGGGCTTTGGCGCGGACATCGGCGCCGAGAAATTCTTCAACATCAAATGCCGCACCAGCGGGCTGCGCCCGAACGCGGCCGTCCTCGTCGCCACCATCCGCGCGCTCAAACTCCACACGAGCAAATACCGCGTCGTTCCGGGCCGCCCGCTGCCGCCGGAGATGCTGGCCGAAAACCCCGACGACGTCTACCAGGGCGCGGCCAATCTCCGCAAACATATCGAAAACATGCTCAAGCACGGCGTCAGCCCGGTAGTCTGCGTCAATCGCTTTGCCAGCGACTTCCAGAGTGAAATCGACTCCGTCTTTGCCGTCGCCAAGGAAATGGGCGTGCGCTGCGCCCTCTCCAACCACTGGGCCGAGGGCGGCGCGGGCGGCGTGGACCTGGCGCGCATGGTCGTCGAGGCCGCCGCGGAGACCAACGGCTTCCGCTTCCTCTACGACCTGGATCAGCCGATCAAGGCCAAGATCGAGACTATCGCCAAGGAGATCTACGGCGCGGGTGAAGTCGTCTATGAGTCCGCCGCGGACGCGCAGATCCGCCAATACGAAAAGAATGGCTTTGGCGGCCTACCCATCTGCATGGCGAAGACGCATCTGAGCCTCACCGCCGACCCCAGCCGCAAGGGCGCGCCCACCGGCTTCGCCCTCCCCATCCGCGAGGTACGCGCCAGTGTGGGCGCGGGCTTTATCTACCCGCTCGTGGGCGAGATGCGGACCATGCCCGGTCTGCCCAGCCACCCCGCCGCCGAAGCCGTGGACATCGACTTTACCACCGGCCGCGTCGTGGGGCTGTTCTAGGCCACACAGTAGAAAAGGTCTCACGCAAAGCCGTCAAGAACGCAAAGAAGAGCCAGAGGGAGAACAAGCAGGTGTGGTTTGCCTAATCGCACATCCGGCGACGCCGCGCAACTGCCGCCCATGCGCTGCCCGGCGTGCGGCGCGCCGCTGGATTTGGGCAAGTTGCGTCCGGAGCAGACGACCGTCGTCTGTGACTACTGCGGCACGGCCTCGCCTATCCCCGGCGCGCCGTCGCCGTGGTCCACGTTCCTGGTGACGAGCGCGGGCAAATGGGTACAGGGCGGTTGGGCCGGCGACCCGCGCGTGTGGGGTGTCTTTGTGCTGTTGGTGCTGGGGCTGGTCGCCTTACTGGTCTTTGGCGACTTTGGCCCGCGCTGACTTGGCCGCGCTAAGGAGAAGACCGTTGTTCGGCGCGTGGACCTATCTGATCTGGCTGGCGCTCTTTATCGGCCTGCCCCTGATCCTCTTGGCAGGGTGGCGTCGGCGCGCGCTCCAACGCAGAAGCCGTGGCCTAGCGTGGGTCCTGCTCGGCTCGCTCATCGGTGGTTGGGCGTGGGATGCGCTTGCCGTGCGCTGGGGTCTTTGGTATTACAATTCAGAACATTTGGTCGGTTTTTGGTTGGCCGGGCTGCCCCTGGAAGAATGGCTCTGGATCGGGGGCGTCACGCTGCTCTTTAGCGGACTGACCGTCGTGCTCGCCGATCGCGCCGAGAAGGAACCGTAACGCCGGGTTCGCGCCATGAGCTTTCTCCCTTCCCAGCTTTCCCACTTCTTCCTGCTGACCGTCGCCGGGCTGCTCTTGCACGGCGTGCTCTGGGCGCGCAATGCGGCGTTTCTGTGGTCGCGGCGGGGCATCATCCTGCGCGTCGTCGCCCTCGCCGAACTCTGGCTGCTCCTCACCGACCCCATCGGCGGCCACTGGCGCGCCTGGGTCTTCGCCCGCGACAAGGTGATCGGCCTCTGGCTCTTTGACGTCATGCCCGTGGAAGACCTCTTTGGCATGGCCGTGGTCAGCAGCGCCGCCGCCTGCGCCACCCTCGTCTTTGCCTACAGCCCGCGCCGTTGGATCTAGTCGCCCGTATCCACTAGCCCGCAAACCTACAAGGAGGCCCCCCATTGGGCC
>CAYJQA010000676.1:1552-2977 GCA_964372065.1 uncultured Litorilinea sp. | reverse complement strand
CCCCCACGGGCCAGTTGACCCAAATCCTGTTGTTCCATGTCCTGCCGGGCAAGGTCATGTCGTCTGAGATCACCAACGGCATGAGCGCGACCACGCAGCAGGGCAAGACCGTCACCTTTGAGGTCGCCGCGGGGACCGTCAAGGTCAACGGCGCGACGGTTTCCGCGCCCGACATTGAGGCGACCAACGGCGTCATTCACGCCATCGGCGCGGTTATCCTGCCTCCTCCTTGATGTTAACCGTAGGGGCGGTTTCCAACCGCCCAACTTGAACCGTCACGGTTCCGGCGGTATAGAAACCGCCGCTACACAAGTAAATCCGCACGGCGACCGGGGCAACTCGGTCGCCGTGGCGCGTCTGCGCCTTGTCCCCGCCGCACATCCGTGCTAAACTCTCTCCATGAGCAGCCTACAAGATACTCCCCAAGCGGATGCGACCGCCGGCTCCGGCGACCTGGCGGCGACCGACCTGGCCCACTTCTTTGGCCCGGACGGCCCCATCGCTGCCGCGATGCCGGACTACGAGATGCGCCCCAGCCAAGTCGAGATGGCCGAGGGAGTCAAACGCGCGCTGCTCGCCGAGTCCATCGCGCTCATCGAAGCGCCCACCGGCACAGGCAAGTCCATCGCCTACTTGGTCCCCGCCATCCTCAGCGGCAAGACCGTCGTGGTCGCTACGGCCAATAAGTCGCTGCAAAACCAGCTCTACACCAAGGACCTACCCTTCCTGCGCCGCGTCTTGGGCGTGCCCATCGACGCCGTCGTGGTCAAGGGACGCAGCAACTTCATCTGCACGCACAAATGGGAAAAAGAGCAGGCCGAGCAGACCTATATCGCGCTCTATGACCACGCCGACCCCCAGATGCGCCAGATCACCGCGTGGCTGGATGAAACCGACACCGGCGACGTGGACGACCTGCCTTTCGTCGTCGGCCCGGAGATCCGCCCGCGCATCGTCAGCTTCCCCGACGATTGTCTCCATTCCGACTGCCGCCACACCCAGGATAACTGCTGGGTCAATCTCATGCGCGACCGCGCCGCCGGCGCCCAGGTGCTCATCACCAACCATCACCTGCTGCTCAATGCCCTGGAGCTAGGCGCGGCGGGGGAGCGCATCTTGCCGCCCGCCGCGGTCTACATCATCGACGAGGCGCACGGTCTGGAGCAGACCGCCACCGCCGTCTATGAAACCAACGTCACCGACTACACCGTGGAGCAACTGCTGGCGCGCACCGTCTATCGCGACCACGTGGAGGAAGACGAACTGGACGGGTTGCGGCTGCAAAACACCCTGGCGTTTCAGGAAGCCGCCAACCTCAGCCGGGACAATGCCTATCGCATCGACGCCGAGTTGGAGCAGATGCGCCGCTTGAGCCATGCCATCAAAGACCTGGCCCAACGCCTGAAGCAGCGCAGCCCCTATGGC
>CAYJQA010000676.1:0-1542 GCA_964372065.1 uncultured Litorilinea sp. | reverse complement strand
CCCCCCCCCCCTCCGCCCCCCCCGCCGCCCCCCACACCCCCCCGCCCCCCCCGCCCCGGGCGGCCGGGGACGGCGAGCCGAACGAAGAACGCCGCGCCTATGAACTGGGGATCGAGGCGCTCAACAGCGTCGCGGTCAAGCTGCTCACCGTCGCCAGCGCGGGCCGCGACGATGCGCTGGTACGCTATGCCGTGCGCGTCTTTGACCGCCGCCACGTGAGTCTGGAGCTACACGCCGCGCCCATCAACCCGGCGGGGCTGTTGGCGCGCCATGTCTTCCACCCGGAAGGCGATGGTGAGCCGGTGGCGCGCACCGTCATCTGCACCAGCGCGACCCTGGCGACCCACGGCGCGTTCGAGCACTTCAAGGCGCGCTGCGGCATCCAGGCGACGAGCGAAGAACTGGTCTTGCCCGCCGTCTTTGACTACCCGCACCAGGCGCTGCTCTATCAGCCGGCCCTGCCCGCCTTTGATCACCGCCGCTCCGACGCCTACTATGAGCACGCGGCCGCGGAGATCGCCCGGCTGATCGAGGTCAGCCGCGGGCGAACACTCTGTCTGTTTACCTCGTGGAGCGGGCTGCAACAGACCGCCGACCGGCTGCAATCGCCCGGCAACGGCGTGATCTGGCCGCTGCGCGCCCAGAACGACGCCCCGCGCAACGCGCTGCTGAGTTGGTTCCTGGAGACGCCCCACAGCGTCTTGCTGGCGACGCGCTCCTTCTGGGAAGGCGTGGACATCCCCGGCGACGACCTGAGCCTGGTGGTGATGGACAAACTGCCCTTCCCCACGCCCAACGACCCCTTGCACAGCGCCCGCATGAAGGCGCTGGAGGACGCCGGGCAGAGCAGCTTTGGCGCGTACATGATCCCGCTGATGACGTTGGCGCTCAAGCAGGGCTTTGGGCGGCTGATTCGCCGCGGCAGCGATCGCGGCGTCGTCGCGATTCTGGACGAACGGCTGAGCAGCAAGGGCTATGGCCGCCAGGCGCGCCAGGACTTGCCCGCGGCCCGCTACAGCCGGGACTTTCGCGAGGTGCATCGCTTCTATCAGACGGTCATGGGTGAGGCGGAGTTTGCGCTCAATGTGTGGGCCGAACCGGCGGGCCGCGCCAACGGGACCGTGCTGGATGCGATCACCGCCGGGCAGCGGTGGCGTTGGCAGTTGTTGCGGCTGCACGACGGCAAAGCCGACCGCGGGGAAGGCACGTTGACCAACGCGACCCCAGCCGAGGCGGAACTACACGCCATGATCGAAGGGTTGGGCGATCTGCAGCGGCGCGTGGAGCAGGCGCACAAGTCGCCCCGCGCCTATGCCGTGGAGGTGCGCTGCGGCCTGGACGCGGCCGAGTTGGCCGTCGCCGGGGACCTCCCCGCCTGGCTCGCCGCGCGCGCCCCCTGGCGCAGCATCTCCTTCGTCCCCCTCCACCGCGACCTGCCCGTGGGCTTCTGAGCGGAAGAAGAAGTATCTACCGCAAAGAACACAAAGAGCTAGCCACATATCACTTTGGACGTTAACAAGAGAAGAAGGCTGGTGCAAAGGG
>CAYJQA010000675.1:0-2981 GCA_964372065.1 uncultured Litorilinea sp. | reverse complement strand
GTGGGCATGAGGTCCGGCGGGAAAGACGCCGCCGAGTTGTCAGCGCCCCAAAAGGTTGCTACAATAGCGGCCGTAGTCTACAAGGAGTGTACATTCATGAGTCAACGCATACCTGCCGGAGCCGCCGGTGGCTGGACGTTGGGAAGTCTGCTGCGCGATTTGACGGTGGCGTGGCGTCTACTCTGGGACCCCAGAGTGCCCGGCCTGCTGAAACTGGCGCTGCCGGTGCTCGCGCTCATCTATTTCATCTCGCCGCTTGACTTGCTGCCCGGCCTGCCCTTCGACGATATTGCCGTGTTGCTGGCGGCCGCGCGGCTGTTTGTCGCGCTGTCCCCACGGGCGAGTGTCGACGACGCCTTTGGCGGGCGGCGTCCCACCGTCGATCCGCGTCCCCGCCCGGACGACGGCGACGTGATTGACACGACCTGGCGGGTCGTGGACGAGTAACCGCCGGCCCCCTATGAGCGCAGACACCGACCGGGCACGCGACACCGCGCAACGCTTATTCTCGCTGGCCGAGGTGGCGCGCCATCTGGACATCTCGCCGGAGAACCTGCAACGGCTGCGGCGGCGCTTCGCCCATTTTCTCGGCCCCGACGCCGCCGGGCCTACCCCTGCGTTCACCAATACGGACATCGTCGCGCTGGTCACGGTGCAAAAGCTGCTGGCCCAGGGCTATGACAACGAGCAGATCGACGAGCACCTGACGCCGGTCGCCCTGGAAGTCGCGCCCGAAACGCTGCTGCCCGACGTGCGCGTCGAGAGCGCCGAAGGCGAATCGTCGCTGCCGCACGTGGTCGGCGACGTGCTGCACACCATCGTCAACAGCCAACAGGCCGTGCTCAATGGGCAGACCAACCTGCGCGAGATGATGGGCGTCGTCGTGCAGGACAATTTTAATCTCAAGGACGAGAATCGCAAACTGCGCGACCGGATGCTGGAGATGGAGCGGGTATTGGCGGAATACCAGCGCCGGGAAGAGACACGCAAGGAGCGCATGGAAGGCCGTCTGCGCGGCCTGGAAGCCACGGTCGCGGCGTTGCAACAACAGGTGGCGCAGCTCATCCAAATCCAGCGCGCCCAACAGCGCCGCCGCGGCTGGTTCGGGTGAGAAAAGAATCTCACGCAAAGAGCGCAAAGACCGCAAAGAAGAAGAGACAAAGAACAAAGGCAGAAAGATGAGGCTGTCACCCTGAGCGATAGCGAAGGGCCCCCTTGCCGTCGGCAGGAGGGGATTCCTCGGCTACGCCTCGGAATGACAGATTAGCTTCTTCTCAGCCCAGCGTGATGGCGGCCTTGCTGCTGCGGATGGTCTCGGCGACTAGCGGCTCGCCGACCAAGTCGTACTCCATCGCGCCGTTGATGTAGACCTCCAGCATGGTCCCCGCGGGTACGTCCTTGACGCCCGGCACGAGCACCAGCCCGTCGACCTCCGGCGCATCGCGATAGGAGCGGCCCAGCACCAGCGGCTGGCGGCTGCCCGCGATCTCGCCTTCACCCTCGACCAGAATCTCCAACTGCCGGCCCACCAGCGCCTGATTCTTGCGCAAGCTGATGGGCTGCTGCGTCTCCATCAGCCGGGCGTAGCGTTCCTCTTTGACCGCGTCCGCGACCTGGTCGGGCAGCGTCGCCGAGGGCGTCCCCGGCTCCGGGCTAAACTTGAACGCGCCCACCTTGTCGAACTCGATGGCCTGGACAAAGTCCAATAGCCCCTGGAACTCCGCCTCCGTCTCGCCGGGATAGCCGACGATAAAGGTCGTGCGCAGCGCGATATCCGGCATGGCCGCGCGCAGCTTAGCCATGTGGTCGTAGACCATCGCCAGGCGCGACGGGCGGTGCATCCGGCGCAGGGTGGCGGGGTCGCCGTGCTGCAAGGGCATATCCAGATACGGCACGATCTTAGGCTCGCGGGCCATGACTTCGATCAGCTCGTCGGTGACATGGCCCGGATAGGCGTACATCAGCCGCACCCAGCGCAGATCGGCGGGGGTGCGGCGGCAAAGCGCCGTGAGCAGGCGCGCCAGACTGTTTGGTTCGCCCCAGTCGCGGCCGTAGTCGGTGGTGTCCTGGGCGACCAGCACCAGTTCTTTCGCGCCCGCGGCGACCAGGGCGGCGGCTTCGTCGACCAGGGCATCCAGCGGGCGACTCTTAAGCTTGCCCTTGAAGCTGGGGATGGTGCAGAACGCACAGGGCGCGTTACAGCCGTCGGAGATCTTCAGATAGGCGCTGCCGCCGGTCACCGGCGGGCGGGGCACGGCCTGCGTGTAGTCCGCGTCAGGGTCGTCCAGCAGCATGGGGATGGCGCGGCCTTCGCCCAGCACGTCATAGCGCGCCAGCTTGCGGTTGGCCTTGCCCCCGCGCACTTGGTTGATCAGC
The DNA here is from genome assembly GCA_964372065.1 of uncultured Litorilinea sp. Taxonomy (GTDB): domain Bacteria; phylum Chloroflexota; class Anaerolineae; order Caldilineales; family Caldilineaceae; genus QEUY01. The sequence continues at coordinate 605 of CAYJQA010000675.1, read as the reverse complement.
TCCAGCACGTCCATCCAACGGCGCGTGCCCAACAGGCCGTCTACCTTGGGCACGCGGTCCAATACCTCTTGGCCGTTGCGTTGGGCCAGACAGCCCGCGGCGATCAAGACTTGGTGGCGGCGTTTGCTGCGGCCCAACTCGCGCAGGACGTCGATGGACTCCTCTTTGGCCGCTTCCAGAAAGCCGCAGGTGTTGACGATGAGCACGTCGGCCTCGCGCGCCGATGCGCTGGCGCGGAAATCGGCCCCTTGCAGCAACATTTCGATGCCGTCGCTGTCGACCTTATTCTTCGGACAGCCCATCGTAATCAGATGGTACTTCAATCGCTAGTTCTCCCTTAAGCTCCACGCCTGACTCACGCGCCTCGCGCGCCCACAGGCTCAGCACCGCCAACATATCGCGATAGCGCCGCTCGGCCAAGCGCCGGGCGGGCCGCGTGTTCATGCACGCCGTCGTCCGGCTCAATACTTTTTCGACAAACTCCGCCACATAGCGCCAACGCTGCGCCAGGTCCATGCCCTGCACCGCCGCCGACGACAGGGTCAGCACAATGGACTGCACGCCCAACTTGCTCAGCTTATCCGCATCCCACAACACCGCGGCCT
>CAYJQA010000674.1:0-2987 GCA_964372065.1 uncultured Litorilinea sp. | reverse complement strand
GATCAAGCCCGGCACGGTGATCAATTCGCTGATGCCCTGGATGCCTTGCCGCAGGACGTCGTCGGCGGTGCGGAAGGCCAAGTTGAGGCTCACCTTCTTGTCGACGATCTGCAACAGCCGATCGTTGGGGATGGCGATGAGCGTGTCTACGTTCTTTTTGAGGTCGTCAATCGACGTTTCGGCGGCACGGCGGCGGTACGCGCCCTCAAAGGAGAAGGGGCGGGTCACGACGCCGATGGTCAAGGCGCCCACTTCGCGGGCGATCTCGGCGATGACGGGCGATGCGCCGGAGCCGGTGCCGCCGCCCATCCCCGCGGTGACAAAGACCATGTCGGCGCCCTCTAGCGCTACTTTGATCTCTTCACGACTTTCGTCGGCGGCGCGCAGACCAATCTCCGGGTTGCCGCCCGACCCCAGCCCCTTGGTCAACTTGTCGCCGATGCGCATGCGGACGGGGGCGTTGGAGAGCATGAGGGCTTGTGCGTCGGTGTTCACGGCGATGAACTCGACGCCCTGAATGCCCTCTTCGATCATGCGATTGACCGCGTTCTGGCCACCGCCGCCGACGCCGACGACCTTAATCTTTGCGAAGTTCTCCACAAACTGCGGTTGCTGACTGTTGCGCGCCATACTCTGCTCCTTGTCAAACGAGTGACCAACACCCTGGGTGACCGACTTCACCATGACCGATGTACTGACAACAATTTCCGATGATTACAAGCCGCTGCGCGGTCATCAGAGAATGCGATGACCGAAAAAGATGTACGGTTGCGCGGCAGATATGCAGAAGATGTGACCATTATAGATGCACGAACGTCAACCTGGCAACAAGTTCTTTAGCAGCTTGATGGCCCGACCCATCCACGCTTGGCTGCCGGACGGCTTGCTGTAGTCGCGGCGGATCTTGCGGGCGTCTTCGTGCAGCCCCCAGAGCAGCAGGCCGATGCTGGTGGCATAGGCCGGGCTTTGCAGCGTGCGCGAAAGGCCGGTGAGCGGGAGTTGGTTGTTGGGTGCGCCGATGCGCATAGGCATTCCCATGAGGCTGCGCCCCAACTCGGTCAGCCCCGGCAACTGGCTGGAGCCGCCGGTGAGTACGATGCCGGCGGAGAGGCTGTCATAGTAACCGCTTTCTTCCAGCTTCTTGCCGATGATCTCAAACATTTCTTCGGCCCGGGTCTCCAGGATTTCGGCGATGAAGCGGCGGCTGAAGCTGCGCTCGGCCTTTTCGCCAAAGACCGGCGCCCACACCTTGTCGTCTTCGGGCATGGAGTCGGGCAGCACGCTGCCATAGCGTATTTTGAGTTCTTCGGCGGTCTCAAACGGGGCGTGCAACAGCTTCGCAATATCGTTGGAGAAGTGATTGCCGCCCATGTCGAGCACGGTGGTGTGGCACAGGCCATCGTCGAGAAAGACGGCAATGTCGGTGGTGCCGCCGCCGATGTCGGCGACGGCGACGCCCATGCGGCGCTCTTCGGGGCGCAGCACGGCTTCGTTGGCGGCCAGCGGCTCCAGCACCAGTTCATCGATCTCGATGTCCTGGGCGCGCACGCATTGGGCGATGTTGCTGATGGCGGTGCTGCTGCCCGTGACGATATGGGCGTCCACTTCCAGGCGGTAGGCGGTCATGCCCAGCGGGTGCTGCACGTTGGGCTGGCCGTCCACAATCCATTCGCGGGCGATGGTATGGATCACTTCCTGGTGTTCAGGCAGGGCGACGGCGCGCGCGCCTTCCAGCGCCCGCTGCATGTCGGCCATGGTGACGCCCAAGCGCGCGTCTACGGGGCTGACGCCTTTGCTGTTGAGCGTGCCGATATGACTGCCGGCAATGCCGACATAGGCGCTGGTCAGCGAGCGACCGGCCTCGGCCTCGGCCTTGTCGACGGCCGCACCGATGCAGGCGATGGCCTCCTGGACGTTGACTACCACGCCGCGGCGAATGCCCTGGCTGGGCGTCGTGCCCTGACCCAAGACGCGCAGCGAGAGATGGCCGAGGCTGTCGTAGGTGACCTCAGCGATGACGGCGCAAATTTTGGTGGTGCCGATATCAATTGCGGAGACAAATTCTGGCATGTCGTTGTGGGTGCTGGCTATGTGGTTAACGGACGTAGGGCCGGCTGATGTAGCGAACATCAATAATGCTGGCTGGGGCTTCTTCGCGGCGGGCGACGGTTCGCATCGCGGCCAAGTTTTCGAGCTTTGTTTCCATATCGTGTCCGTCGCCTAAGTATACCCAGACAGCAGGATTTGACAAAGCGAAATTCAATCCGACCTCTCGGTTGTAACGGACTTTGCCTTCCAGCTCCGGGAGCGCGGCGGTGAGGGCCAGCGCGCTTTCCAGAATCGCCGGGTCGATGGCGAGTCTGGGCACGCCAAGCTGCTGCGCTTCGCCCAGGCTGTCGATGATCTGCGGCAGCACCAACTCGTCGACCGCGGCGGCTTGGGTGGGCGACATTGCCAATGCCACCCCCGACGCGGCCAACCAGTACGCGCCCCGGTTGGTGATCCAAACGGCGACCGGCGTTTGTTCTTGCACTTGCGCCGTTAGGTGGCCGGGCGCTTGAACCTGCACCGTGGCCGCGGCGACCCACGGGTGACGGCGCAGATGCTCCGCCACGACTTGCGGCTGCACCCACAGCGCGTTCCAGCCGTCTACTTCACTGAGCGCATAGAGTTCCGCGGGTGTGAGATAGGTCAACCGGCCAAAGTCCACGTCTTCGGCGTAGACAAACCATTCGTCCTGGGTGTGGACGGCGACGACGGCATAGAGCATTACGGCCAGGATGAGGGCGCTCAACACTTTGCTAAAATGCCAGGGCGTCGGCTTGACGGCCGCGGGCAGTCGGATCTGTCGTACCCAATCGCCGATGTCCGAGCGCACGGGCAGCCGGGCGACGACGCCCTCGAACCGGCGCATCCGGCGCGCCACGGCCCGTTTGCGGCGGGCGCGCGGGTTGGGCTGGGACGCGGCCACCGCGGCGCCGGTCGCG
>CAYJQA010000673.1:649-2987 GCA_964372065.1 uncultured Litorilinea sp. | reverse complement strand
GTCAAAGACGACGCCGACTTCGAGTTGATCAACACGCGCAACCACAAGGTCTTCCGGTCCGTGCGGGCACGCGACCTCCTCGCCAAGATCGTCAAATACGCCCACCACAACGGCGAGCCGGGCGCGCTCTTCATCGACGCCGCCAACCGCAGCAACCCGGTCCCCCATCTCTACGACCTGGAGGCGACCAACCCCTGTGTCACCGGCGACACGCTCATCTACACCGCGACGGGTCTGCGCCGCGCCCGCGACCTCTTTGCCGGCCAAGCCGCGCCTGACGTGATCCTCGACAGCCGCTTTGGCGCGCACGCCGCGGCCGCCACGGCATCACCCGTCTTCTACACCGGCGACAAACCCGTCTTCCGGTTGGAGACCAACGAAGGCCACACGCTGGACGCCACCGCCAACCACCGCATCATGACCACCCGCGGTTGGCAGCAGATGGATGCATTGCAGCCAGGCGACAAGGTGCACATCCTCAACCGCAAAGGCGGCTTTGGCGGCGCAGGCAACCTCGCCCTGGGCCGTACGTTGGGCTGGCTCTTGGGCGATGGGACGCTCAACACCGCCGACGCTGCGGGGCTGATGTTCTTTGGCGATGAACAAGCCCTTGCCCCCCAGTTTGCCGCGTATGTCGAAGAGATCGTCGGCGTGAACGTGCATCACAATCGCTTTGCGCCCACGCGCCGGTATCCCATCGGCGTGGTGGAACTGGCCGAACGCCAGGAGTCGCGCGTCGTCTCTACCCGGCTGCGCGAGAAGCTGCTGGCATTGGGGATCACCGACAAGACCGCGGTGCCTGAAATCGTGCTGCTGGGCAGCGAAGAGATGCAGCGCGGTTTTCTCCAGGCGCTCTTCTCCGCCGACGGCACGGTCCTGGACAACGTCGAGAAGGGCGTGAACGTGCGCCTGTGGTCAGCCGAAAGCGGCCTGCTGCGCGGCGTGCAGCAACTCCTGCTCAACTTCGGCGTCGCCAGCCGCATCTACTGGAATCGCAAGCAGGCCGGGTACAAGGCCATGCCCAACGGCAAGGGCGGTCAGTCCGACTACTTCACCCAGGCCGGTCACGAACTGGTCATCTCCAAAACCAATCTGCTCGCGTTCCGTGACGAAATCGGCTTTCTCCAGGCAGCCAAGGCCACGAAGCTGGCCGCGGCGCTGGACAATTACGGCGCGCGCGGCCCCTATGCCGAGACCTTCCTGGCAACCGTCAAGTCGATTACCCCCTTGGGCATCCAACCCGTCTACGATCTCACCGAGCCATCAACACATTCTTTTGTCGCCAACGGCATTGTTGTCCATAATTGTGGCGAGCAGTGGCTTGGGCCATACGAGAACTGCTGCCTCGGCTCGATCAACCTGGCCGTTCACGTCACGACCGGGCCAGACGGCGCGCCCGTCGTGGACTGGGACTTGCTGCGCCGCTCCATCGATGAGAGCACCCACTTCCTGGACAACGTGGTCAGCGCCAACGCCTACGTGCCCGCCGTGCCCGAAGTCGCCGAGGCCGCCTATCGCGCCCGCCGCATCGGGCTGGGGATCATGGGGCTGGGCGACATGATGTACAAGCTCGGCATCCGCTACGGCAGCCCCGAAAGCCTGGAATTCGCCGGGCAAATCATGGAATTTGTGCGCTACCACTGCATGGCCAAGAGCATCGAACTGGCCGAGCGCCGCGGCAGCTTCCTGGCCTACGCCGGCAGCATCTACGACGCCAAGCGCCCCGGCGGGATGCAGTGGCAGCCGCCCACGCCCCTCGTCGCCTACACCCACGACTGGGGCCGCCCCAGCCTGGACTGGCGCGCCATCGTCCACGGCATCGAGACGCACGGCATCCGCAACGCCGCCCAGACCACCGTCGCGCCCACCGGCACCATCGCCACGGTCTGCGGGCTGGAGGGCTACGGCTGCGAGCCGGTCTTTGCCCTGGGCTACATCCGCCACTTCAAAGACGGCGACAAGAACGTCGAGCTGCCCTACACCAGCCCCCTCTTTGACCAGGCGCTCAACGCCACCGACCTGAGCGACCACCAGAAAGAGGCCATCCGCCACCACGTCGCCACCTACGGCAGTTGCCAGGACATTGCCGACCTGCCCGCGGCCTTGCGCCACACCTTTGTGGTGAGCAACGACATCACCGCCGACGAGCACGTGCGCATGCAGGCCGCCATCCAGGCCTTTGTGGACAACAGCATCAGCAAGACGTGCAACTTCCCCGAGACCGCCACGGAAGACGACGTCGCCAAGGCATATTTGCTGGCGTGGGAGTTGGGCTGCAAGGGGCTGACCGTCTACGTCACCGGCAGCCGCCAAGAGGTCGTGCTGGAAACCAAGGCCA
>CAYJQA010000673.1:0-639 GCA_964372065.1 uncultured Litorilinea sp. | reverse complement strand
CCCGGGAGAAGAAGGCGGACGAGACCCCTGCCCACGCCGCGCCCGGGGCCGAACCCGTCGTCTATGCCAACGGCGCGCACGGCCATGAGGCGACCAAGCCGGTCGAGCCGCCCCCGGCGCGCAAGTCGGACGCCAAGCTCGACCCCAAGACCGGCGACGGCGACGTCAAGCCCGTCGTCACCAAGCGCCCGCGGCCCCACACCCTGCACGGCAACACCTATCGCAAGGACACGCCGTTGGGGACCGCCTACATCACCGTCAACAGCGACGAGCGCGGCGAACCCTTCGAGGTCTTCCTCAACGTAGGCAAGGCGGGCAGCGATGTCAGCGCGGTCAGCGAGGCGATTGGCCGCTTGATCAGTCTGGTCTTGCGCCTGCCCGCGACCTTGCCGTCGACCGAGCGCATGCGCTGGGTCATGGACGAGTTGGCGGGCATCGGCGGCGGGCGGCCCCTGGGCTTTGGGGCCAAGCGGGTGCGCAGCCTGCCCGACGGCGTCGCGCAGGTGCTGTCCGAGCATCTCAGCGACCTCCCGCCCGCCCCGGAGACGGAATCCGCCGAACAACTGGCGCTGCCCATGACGCAGCGGCCCATCGGCGACATGTGTCCTGAATGCGGCGAAGCGGCCTTCCTCAACATCG
>CAYJQA010000672.1:0-2992 GCA_964372065.1 uncultured Litorilinea sp. | reverse complement strand
GTTCATGGGCGACTGCGCGATCCGCAGGGCCTATGCCCTCCCAACCAAGGAGGTGACCCGTACCGAGCAGGCAAGCTTTTCATGCATGGCACGTGGAGGAGGTGACCCGCAACCGATTGAGGTAGGGTGCTGGTGGCGCCACCGTCAGACCCAGGTGGAACGTGCTGAGGGTTCGCCCGGCCGCAAGGCCCCCCTCGCACATAAGAAACGAGAGAGAAGCACACGTAGACGAACAACACGTAGCATGACAGCCGTTGTTGCTCGACGAGTTTGAAGCAGTCCGGTTGTGGCCGGTTCCCCGCCGCGGGAGCCGGTGTCAGGAGGCAGTTTTCAGAGACCACGGGTAGGCTCCCACGCCGACAGGCCGGGGAGTGGACCTGCCGATTGTATGACCGGCGACCTGGAAAGGAGCGTGCAGCCTCCGATCGTTGTTGAAAGACTAGTGTGCTGAAGTAGGAGAGCCGGACTAGGCGTCGCAGCCAAACGTGCTGTTTGGGTACGACGGTACTGGTCCGGCTCTCGTTTTTCAACCGGCATATGGCCGGCGCTTGGGCCAGGCGATGTGAGATGGCTCAACAGGGGGTGACTGCGGATGCAGAGTCCGTATGTAGTCGGGCGGTGGGTGCGAGGGAATGAGCACTATGACCGCCATAGCCTAATCGAATATCTGCTGACTGCGCAAGACACCGCGCTTTGGCTGGTCGGCACGCGGCGGATGGGTAAGACGTCGCTGCTGCACCAGCTTGAGCTGATCGCGGATCAACCCGAGTCGATCCACGTTCCGCTGTTTTGGGACCTGCAGGGCGGCGTGACGCCCGCTGACCTGACGCGCGAGCTGCGCGTGGCGCTGGAAGACGCGGCGGCGCGCTTTCACGCGGCCGGGGTGGAGCCGGACGTGACGCCCACCGACGACGCCGTGACCATTTTGCGGCGCTTGGCCCGCGGCCTGGCGCGCCAGGGACGTCATCTGCTGCTGCTGATGGACGAAGCTGAGACGCTGATGCAGGTCGCGGCCACGGACCCGTTCTGGCTGGCGCGGCTGCGGATGGCGCTGCAAGAGGGCAACGTGCGCACGATCATTGCGTCGACGCGCGTGCTCGCCGGCCTGATGCAGCAAAGCGCCGAATGGGCGACCAGCCCGTTTCTCTTTGGCTTTCACATGGTCATCTTGTGGCCCATGCCCCGCGAAGGCGCGGAGGAACTGGTGCGCCAGGTGCAGGCGGGCAGCGCGGTCGCGGTGGAGCCGGAACTGCTGGACGAAATTCTGTGCTGCACCAACAACCACCCCTATTTGATCCAGTACCTCTGTGAACGGCTGTACCAGGTGGGCGCGGCGGGGCAAGGCCGGCTGCGCCCGCTGGAAGACGAGGACTTGGCCGTCAACCAGCTATTGGCGTCGTGTTTCGAGCTGGACTACCAGAGGCTGTACCCGGTGGAGCAGCGTTTGCTGCTGCACGTCTTGGCCCAGGGCGAGGCGAGCACCGAGCAGCTCAAGGCGGCGGTGACGGCGGAAGACGCGCCGCGCGTGGCCGGTCTGCTGGCGTCCCTGCACGAATTGGGGATGCTGCGGCGGACGGATGCCGGCTGGGTCGTGGGGAGCGAGTTCCTGGCGCGCTGGATGCGCCAGTACGCGGGCGAGTTTATGCGCCAACTGGATGCTGTGGTCCCGGAGCCGGTGCGCACCGGCGGCCCGCCCATCGAGGAGGTCGCCCGTCAGTTGGGCGTCTCGCCGGAGCGTATTCGCAACCTGGCCCCGGCCCGGATCGGCAGCGAGGCCGACTTCTTCTTTGCCGTGCGCAGCTTCTTCTTCGAGATTCGCCATCTGGTGGAGCAGGACGAGGGGTACCGGCTACTGGTCACGCAGAACGCCGAGGGCGAAACCGTCTTGCGCAGTGAGGAGGAGATCCAGCTTCAGCTCAAGAGCTGGCTGCGGCCCTTCTGCGAACGCTATAACGTGGACATCAACCGGGAGTCGATGACCGGTCGCGGTCTGCTGGACTTCAAGTTTTCCATCGGCCATGACTTCCGCTGTTTGGTGGAGGTCAAGCTGTGCAACAGCGCCAAGCTGCAGGAAGGCGTTGACATTCAACTGCCCATCTATTTGCAGTCCGATCGCTGTCGCTACGGCCTCTATGTGCCGTTCTTTCTGGACGCAGACGACTACGACCAACAGGTGCGGGAGCTGCAGGCGCGCGCGGCGGCGCGGGCGCACACTCACGGTCTGCAGATCGACGTGGTCGACATTCACGCATGGCGTCCCCGCTCGGCATCCAAGGCCGCGACGGTGGAAGAGGCCGCGCGCTATCAAGCGCCGGGCATGGCCGTCACGCCGGCGGAACCGACCCCCAAACCGGGGCGGCGCAAATCGCGCCCTTCGGACAAGAGCTAGGAACTGTTTGATCGTGTTGACGAAGTCGAAGTATCTCAGTGGCCTTCAATGCGCCAAGCGTCTGTGGATCGAGGAATCTGCCCCGCATTTGCTGGGACCGGCGTCGCCGGTGCTGGCGCAACTGCGCGGGCAGGGCGTCGAGGTGGGCGCGCTGGCCCGGGGCGGCTATCCGGCAGGGCACTTGGTGACGAGCATCGGACGGGCCGCGCTGGCCGAGACGGCGACGGCCATCGACGCGGGCGCAAGCTGTCTATTCGAGGCTGCGTTCGAGGCTGGCGGCGTCTATGTGCGCTGTGACATTCTGGTGCGGCGCGAGGACGGCGCTTGGGAACTCGTCGAGGTGAAGTCCACCACACGGGTCAAACAGACGCATATCCATGACCTGGCCGTACAACAGTGGGTGCTGACGGGCGCGGGGCTGACCATCGCCGCCGCCAAGGTCCTGCACATCAACAACCGCACCGCGGTCTATCCGCACCTGGATGGGCTGTTTGTGGAAGCGGACGTGACGCGCCAGGTGCAGCGGGTCTTGCGCGGGGTGCCGGGCAAGTTGGCCGCGCTACAGCGCACGCTGCACTTGCGCCGCGCGCCCAGGGTGGGGAT
>CAYJQA010000671.1:0-2997 GCA_964372065.1 uncultured Litorilinea sp. | reverse complement strand
ATCCGCATCCCCGTCCACATGATCGAGACGATCAACCGCCAGGCGCGCATCCGCCGCCGTCTGCAACAAGAACTGGGCCGCGAGCCGACCTTCGAGGAAATCGCGCTCAACATGGACTTTGTCGAGCCGGACGACGTGGAGGTCGTCACCGATGCGCTCAAGAACGGCAAGCGGCTGGATGTGGAGACCGCCCGTCGTTTGGAGCGCGCCTCTGCGCGCGTCCGTCGCATCCAGCGCCTTAGCCAAGAGCCGTTGAGCCTCAATACGCCGGTCGGCGACGAGGCCAACTCCTACTTGGGCGACTTTATCGAAGATGACAGCATGCCCGGCCCGGTGGACAGCGCCAGCCGGCGGCTGCTCAAGGAACACATGCACGAAATCCTCGACGGCCTGAACGAGCGCGAGCGCAAGGTGCTCATCATGCGCTTCGGCCTGGATGACGGCGTCACGCGCACCCTCGAGGACGTGGGTAAGGAGTTCGACGTCACGCGCGAGCGCGTGCGCCAGATCGAAGCCAAGGCTCTCCGCAAGCTCCGTCACCCCTTGCGCAGCCGCAAACTGCGCGACTATCTGGGCTAGGCCGTGCAGTGCTGAATGCCGCCACAGCGGGCGAAATTTGACACGCGCCCGGCCTCCCGCCTATACTGGAGCAATTGCAGACGCCGATCCTCGGTAGCTCAATCGGCAGAGCATCCGGCTGTTAACCGGAGTGTTGGAGGTTCGAGTCCTCCCCGAGGAGCCACAACCGACCTACATGCAGTACCGAGACTCCTGGGCCGCCTCATTGGGCGGATGCCAGGAGTTTTAGTTTGTCCGGATGCCGCGCGCTGAGTCTACCGTTGGTCACGCACCGATGGTACAATGGACATGGGCAGGTCCGCGGCTCCCCACGCGTCGGCGCATCGAGCCAAGACCCGAGGCAAGAACGGAGGCTACTATGGAAGACCGTGTCTACAAGATCATCGAGCTGACCGGCACGTCAAGCGCCAGTATGGAAGATGCCGTGCAGAACGCCATCAAGCGGGCGGCCAAGACCGTCCGCCACATGCGTTGGTTCGAGGTAGTCGAGTCGCGCGGCGCCATTACCGATGGCGCTGTGAGCCAGTGGCAAGTCACCGTCAAAATCGGCTTCATGATGGAAGAATAGCCGGGCCAATGCCAGGCCGGAACACACGGCGTACCGTCGGCGTGTAGATACGGCAAACCATTCCCGCGCCGTCGCCCAAGGCGGTGTTATCCCGGCAGGCCCTCTGACCGGTTCCCCCGGCGGCAGAGGGCTTTGCTGCGCCGCAACCCAGCACCAGTCATCGGTGATCCATTACATAGAGCAGGAGCAGAGTGATGGCAGATACGATCCGGCAGATCCGGGCGAAAGAGATCATCGCCCAGCGCGGCTTGCTTGGCCTGCGCGTCATAGTTGATACCGAGGACGGCGCGCAAGGCATTTCGACGCCGGAATCCGGCGTTTCGACGGGAACCTATGAAGCCGCCTTTCTGCTGGACGGCGGCGAGCGCTACAAGGGGCTAGGCGTGCGCAAGGCCGCCGAGGTCATCAATACCGTGATCGCCCCCGCGCTGATCGGCATGGACGTTACCGCGCAGGGCGAGATTGACCAAACCATGATCGAACTGGACGGCACGCCCAACAAGGCGCGGCTGGGCGCGAATGCCATCATCGGCGTGTCGCTGGCCGTGCTCAAGGCCGGGGCGGACAGTTCCAACCTCCCGCTCTATCGCTATCTCGGCGGGGCCAATGCCGTGACCATCCCCATCCCCATTGTGGGCATTGGCACGGGCGGCCGCTATCGCGACCCCGGCACCTCGCGTTGGTTCAAGCCCAGTTACGAGTTCTGTGCCTATGGCGCAGGCAGCTACGAAGATGCGCTCTACTGGAGTTGGCGCTGCTCCCAGAGCACGCGGCGATTGCTGCGCGCCCGCTTCCCTGACACCTTCCAGGAAGCCTATCACAACAACTCACTGGCGGGCGTCATCAGCGACGACCGGCAACTCCTGGAGATCATGACCGAGAGCATTATCGAAAACGGCTATGAAGGGAAGGTCGGCATCTACTTCGACTGCGCTGCCGACTGCTATTACGAAGCCGACATCGACCGCTATGTGGGCCACTTTATGCCCGGCGAGCGCACCCGCGACCAGCAAATCGCGCTGCTCAAGAGCTATGTGGACAACTTCCCCATTCTCTCGCTGGAAGACCCGCTGCACGAAGAGGACTTTGTGGGTCACGCCCAGGCCACCCGCGAACTCGGCATCGAGGTCGTGGGCGACGACCTGTTCACAACCAACGTGGAACGGTTGCGCCAGGGCATCGCGGCGGGCGCGGCCAACTCCATGGTCGTCAAGATCACCCAGGTCGGCACCGTCAGCGAGGCGCTGGCCGCGTGCCGCGAGGCGTTGGCCCACGGCTACAACGTGCACCCCTGCGGCAGCCGCGGCGACCGCGACAGCATCGGCGACTTCGCCGTTGGCCTCAACGCGGGCCAGGTGCGCGCCGGCGAGCACAACCGCATCCTGGACATCGAGGAGGAACTGGGCCGGTCCGCCGTGTGGCCGGGCAAAGCCGCCTACAAGGGGCCGCGCAACGCGGTCTAGGCGCGCCGACCCCAAACTCGCACAAGACAAATGTAAATTTGCTCGCTTTCGGACTTGACACGCCTTGACTTCTGGGGTATTCTAGAGTACGCAAGATGTAGTAAGTCCTGAAACGCGCCAAATAAGGTTGCCGCCATGACTACTCGTATGGCGGTTATTTTATGCCCGTTGGGAACGACCTCATTTTGTAATTGTAGTATCGTAATATGTAGTACCAAGTGTTTAGGAAAGGGAGTTTTCCAACATGGCAGTTCGCGAGCAGGGCACAGTCAAGTGGTTCAACGATTCCAAGGGCTTTGGCTTCATTTCACCGGCCTCCGGTGCAAAGGATGTCTTTGTCCACCATTCCGCCATCATCAGCAACGGGTTCCGCACCCTGTCTGAGGG
>CAYJQA010000670.1:0-3003 GCA_964372065.1 uncultured Litorilinea sp. | reverse complement strand
GCTATACGCGGCCTGGGTCAAGCACGTGACCGACGGCTACCGCGCCCACGATGACGTCTTCCGCCGCATCCTCAACGCGTTTATGCGCGGCCACTACTCCAGTTTGGTTATGCAGTGGGTGTTGTTTGTGGTGGGCGTGGGGCTGTTTGTCACGGGGGTCGCGCTGGCCCTGACGCTGAATGCGCCGCTGGCGGGCGCGCTCTTTGGTGGGCTGAGCGTGGTGGCGTTCCTGACCTACTTTGTCAGCCGCCCCACGCAGGCGGTGGAGGAGAACCTGTACTTTATCGCCTGGCTGGGGATGGTGTACAACTCCTACTGGACACACCTGGCCTGGACCTTTGAGCAGGCGACGGCGCTGGAGGAGTTGGAGACGGCGACGAAGGCGAGTGTGACGCGCATGCAGGCGCTGATCGACCGGCACGCGGCCTCGGTAAAGGCGCGCCCCGGTCTGAGTGAAACGCTGCTGGGCCGTGGCAACCAGGGTGGCAGCGGATGAACGACGGGTAGCTGCGTCTATGATATGATGATGGATGGGTAGCGAATGTGGCTTGTCTCAAGCGCGGGCTACCAGCCGCTAATCAAGTAAGGGGCAGGCATCAATGACCGTGACAACTTATCCGGCGGTTGTGCGCGATGGTCGGGTTGAGCCGGTGGAGCCGCTGAATCTGCCTGACGGCAGCGCCGTGTACATTGTGGCACAGGTGGAAATCGACGCGCAGACGGCACGCAAAAAGGCAAACGGTTGGCTGGTGGAACATGTCGGCAACTTGGTCATGGCCGACGACGGTGTCTTGGGGCAACGCGATGGCCGCTGGGTATGGCGCTTCAATGCCTACCTGACGTCGTTGAGCCATGCCCCGCGCGGACCAATTGGGCAGGTCGAACTGGCTGCCGATACCGGCCAAGTTCTTAACGATCCAAACACGGTGGACGAGATGTACCAACGTGGCCGAGTTCATACGCGTTCCGCATAGCGAGCAACACGCAGACGGGTATTGTCTACCGGCATGCGCCCAGATGGCCTTGGTCTATTTGGGCGTTTCGCGTTCACAAGCGGCATTGGCGCAGGCTGCGTGCCGTCCCACTCTTTTGCGCCCTTATGCCGCTTGCGCCACTACTTGGTGTAGCGAAAACTCGCTAAGGTCGGTGACGCCGCGGGCATGTTCCACGGTGATGGCCACCAACACACCATCCGCATCTAGATCGACCAAGGTGTTCTCGTTGATCTCCCTGGTTTCGATCACGGGCCGGTCGTTTAGCTCGACATAGAGTGTATCGGTGTCGGTGAAGTAGCGAATCTTCATGGGGCTGATCCCTGGAATCTCCGATCGAAAAACGCATTGTGGACGGTCTCGCCGTCTTCCAACAAGACGACACGCAGATAGCGGTCGCCTGCGGCGGCGATCCGCGCCCACAGCCGGATGCGTCCGTCAGACTGCACTTGCCGATGGATCGGATGCGCGACGACATCGGCGATCCACTCGTCGCGAATCATAGCACGATCAGGGCGCGAGCGCATGTGCTCAAAGTAGGCGGTCCGTCGAAAAGTCATCGTTCACTCGGTTTTTCTTGCAGCGTGCGTGCCTCAGCGGGCAGCAACTGCCGTCGGGACCGACGCGTGCGCCACAATCGTGCGGCAGCGCGGGTAGTTCGGACAGCCCCAGAACTGCTGCCCCTGATTTGCGCCTGACTTGGCCGTCCGCAAGACCATCACCGCGCCGCACTTCGGACATAGCGGCGCGTGCGGTTCCGCTGCAGACGTGACCGGCACAGGCGCGTTCACTGGCGCAGGCGGCGGGTCGCCGGCATCTGCCAGGTGAAGATGAGGTCGCAGGAGGGCGGCTAGCTCGTGCGGGGCATAGCCGCGCTGCGCAGGCACATGCAACAGGGTCAGCCCCGCGGCGGCATAGACCTGGTTGACAAAGTGATCGCGCGCCTGCCGGTCCGGCCGCGCATGGCTCTTGTCGTCCAGTTCGATCCCGACCAGGGGCGTCATCGTGGAGGGCTGGCAAAGCAGGAAATCGACATGCTTGCGGTCAATCTTGTTGGTGGCGACGCGATACTCGCCGGGGTCGTTGGTGGCGGCATAGAAGATGTCGTTTAGCGATACCTTGGGGCAGATGAAGGCGTCGCTCCCGACAACGCCGGCCAGCACTTGCAGGAAACTGCGTTCCGCCGGGGAGAGAAAGTCATCGCGCAGGCGATAGGGAAAGCTGGGCGCGGTGGCCGCCTGTTCCTTCTGATCCGTGGCAAGCAGCGCGGCGATCCAGTCAAGTAGCTCCGTCACCGCTTCGTCTGACAGTCCCAATGCTTTGAGGATGTTGCGTAGAAATCCGAACTTCGGTTGTTCGGCCATGTGACGAGTCTCCATCTTTGGGGGCAAGACGACCGGAGATACGGCGACGCCATCTGCGCGTCGCCGCCGATCTACCTCTACCCTACAGGCACGCGCCCCGCAAGACAACCGACTTATGGCGTAGCACAGTGGCCGATTCTGCCAAGCAAAGAGAGGGCCGCCCGATTGGGCGACCCTCGATTAATGTCCTTTGACGGCGCGGCGGTTAGTCGCGTGTCAGGTCGTCGGCGGTCAGCAGGCGGCCGTCGAAGTAGTCCGGGCTGTTGTCGGCGGCCGCGGAGCGGCGGATCGGGACGTATTTCCATTCCGGGTCGCTGGCCTGCGTCTGTTCCTCCGTCGCGTCCTGCTCGTCGACGGCCAATTCGTCGCTCTGCACTACTTCCGCCATGACCGGCTGGGTCGTCAGCGGCAGGCCCGCGGCCGTCGCCAGTACCAACGCTGCCAGCAGGCTTGCCATCCACTTTTTCATGCGTGTCTCCTTTTGTCTCGCTACTGCACGCGCTCGTTGGTCGTAGTCTAACGAGAACGGCGGCGAGCGGCGAGACGGCGCGACACACGCCGCGCGTGTCCTACCGCACGTTCTGGTGTGAGTCGTACGGCGAAGGCTACTGCGCTAAATGATCAGGCGGGCAGACGACGCCATAGAC
>CAYJQA010000669.1:0-3006 GCA_964372065.1 uncultured Litorilinea sp. | reverse complement strand
GTGTAGACTCGGTCGCCGGTGTGATTGCCGCGCAGGAAGGCGGCGCGCAGCGCGTCGAGCTTTGCACTGCCCTGTTGGAAGGCGGTCTCACTCCCAGCGCCGCCGCCATCGAACTGGCCCGGCAGCGCGCCACCATCGGCCTCCATGTGATGATCCGGCCGCGGGGCGGTGATTTCTGCTATAGCCCCCTGGAACTCGAGGTGATGCACCGCGACATTGCCGTCGCCAAATCCCTCGGCGCCGATGGCGTTGTCTTTGGCGTCCTGGGCGACGATGGCTGCATCGACGTCACGCACACATCGCAGTTGATCGCCGCCGCCCGCCCCATGTCCGTGACCTTTCATCGTGCGTTCGATATGGTTGCCGACCACCATTTCGCCCTCCAGCGCCTGATCAGCCTGGGCGTCGACCGTCTGCTGACCTCCGGTCTGGAGGCGACCGCGGTAGAGGGCGCGGAGATCATCGCCCAACTGGTGACGCAAGCCGCCGGACGGATCAGCGTCATGGCCGGCGGCGGCATTACCGAACGCAATATCGCCCGTGTCGTCCAGATGACCGGCGTCCGCGAAGTTCACATGAGCGCCCGACGCACTGAGGAAGGCCCCATGATCTACCGCAACCCGCGCGTCCACATGGGCGTGGCCGTAACCCAATCCGAGTACGTCCGCCAGTTCACATCATCCGACCGTATCCGTGCCGGCCTACACGCGCTGACCGACGCCGGTCTCTAGAAAGCCAGCCATTCATGCGTTTTGTCCAGAATCCCCGCAGCGGTTATGCCTACGCCGCCGGCATCGCCCCCTACTCCGCGGGCGTCGTGGCGCTGCCCGGCCATGCCATCGTGCGCGCCCAGTTGGTCGAGCCGCTGCCCATCGCCGCCGGTTTCGACCGGGTTGCCGCCCATTTGGCTGCCATCGGCCGCCCGCGCCACGCGCTTTGCTCCCTAGAGTTGCGCATCCCGCAGCCGCTCGCGTTCGCTGGCTTCGCCGCACTCAATGCCGGTTACCGTGACACGCTGGCCGCGTGGGACCTGCTGATCGACGGCGACAACCCCATCGCGCGCACGAATGTGTCACCGGCTGCCGCCGCGCCCAGCGAACCGTCGCTCTTTGCCTTCAGCTACACGCTCCCCACCGACGCCGCACCCGCGCCGACCTTCGTCGTCGCCGGCGCGGGTGACCTCAGCGACCAGGCCTGGCTCCACCCGGATGCCATCGTCGCGCGCGGCGACGTCAGCCCCGCCGGCCTGGCCGCCAAGGTGACGACCGTCATGCAGGTTATGTCCGACCGCCTGCACGGCCTCGGCGTCGACTGGTCCCAGGTCCAGACGGTCGACATCTACTCGGTGCATCCGCCGACCGGCTATTTCCAGCAGGTCGTCCTGCCCCAACTTGGCCCCGTTGCGCGCCGCGGTGTACACTGGTACTATAGTCGCCCGCCCATCGCCGAGTTGGAATATGAAATGGACCTGCGCACCGTGTGGCGCGAAGAGTTGCTGCGCTAGACGGACCCGGCGAACCTGCCCCGGCTGCGCTCAATGCGTGAGCACAACATGGTGAACTCGTATCCGAACGTGGCCGCGCTCCTCGACTTGTCCGGTCAGGTCGCAGTTGTCACCGGCGCGAGTCGGGGGCTTGGCCGTGCCATGGCGGAGATATTCTGCTTGGCCGGGGCGAACGTCGCCCTGCTGGCGCGATCCGCCGGTCCGCTGGATGAAGCCGTCGCGGCCGTAACCGCGCTGGCCGGCGCACCGGATGCCGTGGCCGGCTTCGCCGTCGACGTGGCTGTGGAAGCGCAGGTCAACGAGGCCGTCCACGCCATCCTGCAACGATGGGGCCGCATCGACATTCTGGTCAACAATGCTGGCCTCATCAGCGCCGGATCGTATGGACGCATCGATCTTGCCGAGTGGCAGCGCGTCTTGGCGGCCAATCTCACAGGGGCTTACCTGTGTGCGCGGGCGGTCGCGCCGTCCATGCAGGCGCGGCGCTATGGTCGCATCATCAACATAGCGTCCATCAGCCCCCAGACAGGCGGGGTCAGCGGCGGCGTACACTACGCCCCGTCAAAGGGCGGCTTGCTCGCATTGACCAAGACACTCGCGCGGGATCTTGCACCCCACAACATCACCGTCAACAGCATCGCGCCCGGCCAGATCGACACGCGCCCCGATCTCCTGTCTGCCGACGCCCGGGACCGGCTCGTCGCCCAGATTCCTCTGGGACGGCTGGGGGATCCCCAGGACATTGCCTACGCGGCCCTGTACCTGGCTTCGCCCCTGGCCGCCTACGTGACCGGCGCCACGCTCGACGTTAACGGCGGTCTCTTGAAACGCTGACGTGCCTTGACGACATCATTCGACAGTCGCAGAGGATAGACAACATGGCTTCACTGCCTGCCGCCGTTGTGCCGCGGCGACCGGATGGCTGGGATCTGGCTGCGAACCCGCACGCTTGGTCCTGGGACGCCGTCCCGAGGCTGCCCCCCATGATCTTGGCCGATGGGTCCGCCCCGGCCCGCCACCAAACGGCGGTTCAGATCGCCTACGACGATGCGGCGCTCTACGTGCGCTATGTGTGTGACGATCCTGACATCTGGGGCGTAGCGACAGCACGCGACAGCCGCATCTATGACGAAGAGGTCGTCGAGTTGTTTATCGCGCCCGGCATTGCCACACCGGTCCGATATTTCGAGTTCGAGGTGAGTCCCCTGGGCGCGCTCCTCGACCTCTCGGTCTACAGCCCGGACCTCGACCGCCGCACCTTGACCGGTGACTTCGCATGGGATTGCCCAGGGCTGCGTTGGTCCGCCGTGCGCGTCGATGACCGGTCGCGCTGGTACGCCTACCTGAGCGTCCCCTGGGCATCGTTGGTTACCGCGGCGAAGCTGCCGCGCGTCTGGCGCGCCAACTTCTAAAGCATCGAGCCACCGAGCGGCCGTGATCCGGAATTCATTTGTTTGTAGCCCACCATGAGCGACCCCGCCGACAATCATCGTCCGGCCTTC
>CAYJQA010000668.1:0-3010 GCA_964372065.1 uncultured Litorilinea sp. | reverse complement strand
GGCAAGGACTGGGCGATGGTAATGTCCGTCGATTGCGGCGATGGATAGCGGATGCCCAGATAGCGTCTGATGACGTAGTTGGTGAACCGGGTCGGGACAAATGCGCGCAGCGGCCGGTAGACACGATCGATCAACAGCCGCATGAACACATTTAGGCGCCGTTTCCGCGCCTGAATCTCGTTGGCATAGCCGTGCACTTCCGCATGATAGCGCGCGGAAAACCCCTGGTAGAAGAGGTCAACTCGCGTAAAGAACTGGCCGAGCAACTGTCTGAGTTCAGCTTCGCCATACTCACGCACATGATACGGGTTGCGGACGTGGTGTTCTTCCGAATACAGTCGATTGGGGGTGGACAGGACGAGAACCCCACCCGGCCGGAGGACACGCTTCAGTTCAGCCAGGAATGCGTGCGCATCCGCGACATGCTCAAGCGTCTCGAGGCAGACGATATTGCCGAATGCGGCCCGGCCGAACGGCAACTGCTGTCCATTTCCCGCCAGAAAGTAGGCATCCGCGACGCTTTGGCGCAAGGCATCTTCGAGACTGGGCACGTACAGATCAACCCCAATGGTCGTAGCGGCCGTCGCCCGGCTAAGCATGTGCGTGCCATAGCCGGTTCCACATGCGATGTCGAGTGTCGGGCCTGGCAGCAAGCGCGGCAGGGCGAACTGATATCGGGCCTCATGTTCGCGATAGAAGAGGTTGTCCGGCTGATAGTTAATGCGTTCGACAATTCCGTCTGTCATAGACTCCTCAATGCAGAAACCGCGCGCCGTCGTCCACAACCAACGCACCACACACGGCGGACCTGTTCAGGTCGTCTGTATCCAGCTTTCGGACGCCCCGGCGGCAGGCCGGTGGCTCCGTATACTGCGCAGTAGGTTCAGCTCGCCGTGACCCAACACCCGCAATGCGATCAACATGCCTGCATACACGGCCGCGCCCGTTGCGATCTTCACGAGCAAAGGCAACTCGTGGAGCGCGAGGATCACCGCGGCCATCACGCCCACGGCGATCAAGGGGCGAACCAAGATGAACTTCCAGTTAGCCTTGGCAATCCACTGCCGTGACACATATAAGTACTGCGCAACCAAGACGAATTCTGTGAATACCGTCATGGCGGCCGCCGCCATGTACCCCCACCGAGGTACCAGGAGAAGGTTGGCCAGCACGTTCAGGCTGGTACTGACCAGCACAGCCCGGACGATGTTCCCTTCGCGACCGTCAACCAAAATGGCATAACCCAGGAACTCGGAGAGAAACATTAGGGGTACCACCCAGATCAACATTCGGAGCCCCGGTATCGCCGGAGCATAATCGCTTTCGAATAGGAATGGGATGATCTGGTGCGCCAGGAGATATCCTCCCACCGCAATCGGCAGCGAGACAATGAGCAGATAGCGGAGGGTCCGCGCGTAGATCATCGGCAGTCTATCGGCATTGCTCGCGGCCTGCCTTGTCAGCGAAGGATACAAAGCCGTGTTCACCACATTCGACAAGACGATCGTGGCGAAGACGAGGCTGTAGGCCGCATTGTAGTAGCCGGTCTGGATGTCGCCTTGGAAGATGTTCAGCAGCACGGTGTCGAACCTGTATGACAGGCCGAGGGTAAACCCGATAATCCCGAACGGAATGCCGCTCCTGATGAGGCCTGGCCACAGCTGCCGGCGAACTTGGCCCGGACGGACGCCCAAGCGCCGTGTGCCCTGCCAACAGATAAAGGTCAACACGAGAATACCCACCAGATTGGCCCCGACGAGGCCGTAATACCCGATGCCGAGCACCAGGGCGATGGCGCCGAGGACGACAAAGGTCAGCTGGTGGGCCACGCGCGCGCCGGCCGTGACATCCAACCGTTCGAAACCGTACAGGATGGCCTCGGCGCTGCCTTGGCTGCTGTAGAACAAGAGACCAAGCGCGCCCAATGCGATCGCCGCGATCATCTCCGGCGGGCGCTTGGTCAGCCAGGCGCTGGCAATAATCAGCAGCCCGGTGATGAACGCCAGGAGCACGCGCAACCGCAAGAGATTGCCGAAGAGCTCTTCGATCTGTTGTCGGCCACCGGCCTGATCGCGCAGGCGCGCGACGGCGCGCACCGTGTACGGACTCAGACCCAGGTCCGCCAAGAAGATGAAAATGCCGCCAAAGGCCAACACCGCCGCATACTGACCGTACTGCTCCGCCCCCAGCCGGCGCACAATCAGGACGGAAAAGGCAAACGACAGCACCTTGATGGCCATCTGCGCCACCAAGCCGATCGTGGATTTGCGCAGGACTGTGAGCGAGAAGTGGGTCACGGATTGTCCTCGGAAACGTGGACGGAGCGACGCCGGCGGCGCGACCTCCTGACGAGGCGACGCACCTCGACGCACGGACCAGCCATGGGGCCGCGGGCGCGGGCTGGATACATACGGCCTGCGTGACATAGCGACGAGGGAGGCGGCAGCCGCAGTCCACTCGTCGGATGGCCGCCAAGCTCCGCCGTTCCTGCGCGGGGCTGACAACCGCAGGTTTACCTAGCTATGCGCCTAGATAGTGTGCTTGCCCTAGCATGGGCTACGGCCAAGTCGAGAGATGCCCACGCAGCAACGCGCGGTGGTGCATCTAGCCCTTAGCGTAGCACGCGCCGGTCGTAGGTCCAGTCATTGGCCGGTAGCCGACAGTCGCGACCTACGGAGTCGTGGTCGCAGGTGGTCGCAAGATGGCGCGCCAGGGGGGACGGACGAAGCCGACATGTAACAGGAAGCCGGTTGGTTTGGCAAGGAGCTATGGAAAGGGGAGGCTTCGGGGCGAGGACGCCCGCCACACACGCCAAACTGGCGCAGGCGAGGAGAGGAAATCAAGGCCGGCGGCTGCACGGTACAGCGCCCGCCGGCCTTGAGAGGCTTACGGATATGTTTCCGACGTACCAAGGCGGAAACGCCGGATCGAATAGTAGGGTGAGTCAATCGTGACGGAAGCAGCGGTGTGGTAGCCGTCCTGGAAATTCACAGGCTCGGAACCGCTATTG
>CAYJQA010000667.1:0-3011 GCA_964372065.1 uncultured Litorilinea sp. | reverse complement strand
CCAGGCCGCTGCCGTCAATGGCCTGGAACGCCTGCACCGCCATGCGGCGCACGGCCGCGGTCTGGTCCTCGGTGAGGTTGGCGGGGATTAGGAGTTGGCTGGCGTCGTCCAGGTATTTGGCGGCGTAGTCATAGAATTCGTGGCCGGGGAGGATCTCGCCCGGCACGCTGGCGATGGGCGCGTCGTTGCCCAAGACGCTGACCTCGATCTCGCGTGCATTGGGCACGGCTTCTTCCACCAGGACCTTGCGGTCATATTGGGCGGCGTCGGCGATGGCCGGGAGCAGTTCGGCGCGGTCATGCACTTTGTGGACGCCCACGCTGCTGCCCAGGTTGGCCGGTTTGACAAAGACCGGATAGCTGAGGGCGGCTTCCACGGCGGCGACGGCGCGGTCGGGGTTAGCCTGCCAGGCGGGCCGCGTGACGACCACATCGCGCACTTGGGGCAGGCCCACGGACGTGAAGATGTGTTTGGCGATGATCTTGTCCATGGCGACGGCGCTGCCGGCGACGCCGCACCCCACATAGGGCAGGTTTGCCATTTCGAGCATGCCCTGGATGGTCCCATCTTCGCCATAAGGGCCGTGGAGGACCGGGAAGATGATGTCCACCGTTGCCAACTGGGGGGTGTGGGTCGTGCTGGGCAGCAGCGCCCAGGCGTCGCGGTCCGCGCTGACGCGGCCGTTGACACTATCTACCGCGTCGATGGCGGCTTGCGCCGCTGGTGGGAGGGCGGCGGCGTCGCAGAGTCGGCGCATGGGGTCGCCCGCGGTGAGCCAACGGCCCACGGGCGTGATGCCGACGGGAACGACGGTGTAACCGGCCTTGTCCAGGGCATCCATGACATTGGCGGCGCTGGCAAGGGAGACTTCGTGTTCGCTGCTGCGTCCGCCAAAAACGACGGCGACGCGCACGTGTTTACGATCCATGTATCACCATTCACCTACAAGTTGAACTTCGGGCGTCAATTCGACGCCAAAGCTGCGCCGGACGGTGGCTTGGATGTGCTCGATCAACTGGAGCACATCGGCGGCAGTGGCCGCGCCGACCCCGCCGGGATTGACGATGAAATTGGCGTGTTGGCGGCTGACCTCCGCGCCGCCGCGGCGCGTGCCCTTGAGACCGGCCGCTTCGATCAGCCTGCCTGCAAAGTCACCGGGTGGGTTGACAAAGGTGCTGCCCAGACTCGGCTCCACCGGCTGGGTGGCGCGCCGGTGCTGGAGATAGGCGGCGGCGCGGCGCTCAACCTCGGCGCGGTCGCCTTCGGCGAGCCGGAAGTTGGCGCTGAGGATCACCGGATGGTAGGCGGCGACCAGCGGGCTGCGCTGCTTGAGGCGGCTGGCGCGATAGGCATAGGCGAAGTCCGCGACGGGCATCTCGACCACGTCGCCGCCGGCGTCGATGACCCAGGCATATGCGAGCGTGTCTTTGACCTCACCGCCATGTGCCCCGGCGTTGCCCATAACCGCGCCGCCCACCGTGCCGGGGACGCTCACGGCCCACTCCAGCCCGGTCAGCCCGGCGTTGACGCTGGTGCGCGCCACCCCGGCGAAGGCCGCGCCGCTCTCGGCAAAGAGATAGGGGCGGTCGTCCCGCGGGTAGTCGCAGCAGGGCGCCGCGTCGATACGTACCTGACGGCAGCGGTTGTGGATGACCAGCCCGCGCATGCCGGCGTCGCTGATGAGCATGTTGCTGCCGCCGCCGAGGATGAAATAGGGCAGCTCGATGCGCCGCGCCCACCGCACCAGCTTGAGCAATTGGTCCACGTCGTTGACGACGGCGAAGTACTCGGCGGGGCCGCCCACCTTCATGGTGGTGTAGGCGGCCAAGGGCGTCTGGGTGCTGATGGTCACGCCCAGGGCCGTGGGCGTGCGCAAGTCCAACGCGGCCAGCGTGGCGGTCATGGGCGCGCCTCCGCCGTGTGGGTTGCCAGGCCGCCCAGCAGCATTTCGCCGATGCGATAGCCGTCGCCGGCGCCCAACGTGATCACCACGTCGCCGGCGCGGACCTGCGCGGCGAGGAAGGCGGCGGCCGCGGCCAAGCCGCTGATGTGGCGGATATTGGCGTGGGGGCTGGCGGCGACCAGCGCGTCCGCCGAGATGCTGCCGTCGTCCGTCTCGCGCGCGGCGTAGATGTCTGTGACGATGACCTGGTCGGCGTCGTCGAAGCTGCGCGCCATCTCCTGGAGCAGGTTGCGCGTGCGGCTGAAGGTGTGCGGCTGGAAGACGGCCCAGATGCGCCGTTCGGGAAAGCGGCTGCGCGCGGCGCTGAGTGTGGCGGTGATCTCGGTCGGGTGATGGGCGTAGTCGTCGATGACCACCACGCCGCCCGCTTCGCCCTTCTGCTCAAAGCGACGGGCCGCGCCGCGAAAGGAGCCGAGCGCGGCCAGGGCGTCGTTCAGCGGCACGTCACACGCGCCCGCCGCCGCGGCCGCGGCCAGCGCATTGCGGACGTTGTGCTGCCCCGGCACTTGCAGCGTGACCTTGCCCGCGGGCATGCCCCACTGGCGCACCTCGGCGGTGGAGCCGCTGCCGGGGAGCGCCTGCACATCGATGGCTTGCAGCCCGGCGGCAGGGTTCAGCCCATAGGTGATCCACTCCGGGCCGCGCGAATAGGCGTAATCGCGCAACTGCTCGGCCCCGACGTCGTCGCGACAGGTAATGACCAGGCCGCGCCGGTCGACGCGGTCGATGAACTGGCGAAAGGCGCGGCGAAAGGCGCTGGGGGTGGGGTAATGGTCGGGATGGTCCCACTCGACGTTGGTCACGACGGCGACGCTGGGGTGCAGCCCGTGAAACATGTGGTCATATTCGTCGGCCTCGATGACAAAGAGGTCGTCTGTGCCGGCGGCGGCGCTGCCATAGGTAGGGATGTCGGCCCCGATGATGTAGCCGGGGGCGTGGCCCGTGTTGTACAGGATGTGGACGATCATGGCGGTGGTCGTGGTCTTGCCATGCGTCCCGGCGACGGCGATCACCCGGCGATGCGCCAAGAGCGCGGGCAGGAAATCGG
>CAYJQA010000666.1:0-3015 GCA_964372065.1 uncultured Litorilinea sp. | reverse complement strand
GTGCCAGGTGGGCAGGTCGCGCAGGCTGTCCATGCCCATGAGGAAGTAGAGTTCGACATGGGGGCCGACCAGTTCGCGGACCAGCCGCACCATGTCTGAGGTGTAGTGGGGGCCGGGACGGTCGGCGTCGATGCGGCTGACGCAGAGGTGCTCGATGCCCTCGATCGCCAACTCGCACATGGCGATGCGGTGCGCCACGGGCGAGAGTCGGCGGTTCTGCTTGTGGGGCGGGTCGCCGGCCGGGATCAGGATGACCCCGTCGAGCTTGAGATGGAACCAGGCTTCTTCGGCCAAGATGAGATGGCCGATGTGAATGGGGTCAAAGGTCCCGCCGAAGATGCCCAACCGGCGCATGGTGCGTGTGCTTGGCCCCGATAGATCGGAGAGGTCATCCGGCTGTTGGTGGGATGTTGCATTGTAGTGCACGCCGAGATTCCCCTTCTATGCTGCTGCCCGGTGAACCTCGCCGTCGCGGTGGGCGCGCCGTCCACCACACGCGACGATCGTGCGGTGGGCCACCGCACCTGCGAGTGCTTCAGCCTGGCCTTCGTTTAGTCAAACGCGTTTTGGAAGCCCCATACCAGTTCAATATCGCCGATTTGGACGGTGTCTCCCTCTTTGACGCCCGCTTCACGCAGGGCGTCAGAGACCCCCATCGCACGCAGGACGCGCTGAAAGCGCATCGCCGCTTCGTAATAGTCCCAGTTGGTCATCTGCGCCGCCCGCTCGACGGCGACGCCCACAACGCGCCATTGGCCGTCGGTGACGGGATAAATCTCGAATGCCCGGTCGTCGGCGGGCGCTTCCACCGCGACCAGGTCGGCGGCGAGTACGGCGTCCTCTTCGCGCGGCGGCAGCGCGTCGAGCATCTCTTGGACGCGATAGAGCAACTGCTGCACGTTTTCGCCGGTGACCGCGCTGATGCTCATGACGGGCAGCCCTTGCGCCTGGACCGCAGCCTCGATTTCGGGCCAGCGTTCACGGGCATGGGGCAGGTCGAGCTTGTTGAGCACCACGATCTGCGGGCGATCCACCAGCGCCGGGTTAAAGAGGATCAACTCCTGGTTGATGGCCTCCAGGTCGCCCAGCGGGTCGGGGCTGTCGCCGTTGAGCAAGTGGATAAGCAGCCGCGTGCGCTCGATGTGGCGCAGGAACTCCAGCCCCAGCCCGAAGCCTTCATGCGCGCCTTCCAACAGACCGGGAATGTCGGCCAACACCATCTGGCGGCGGTTGACTTCGGCCACCCCCAGGCTGGGCGTTAAGGTTGTGAAGGGATAGTCGGCGATCTTGGGCCTGGCCGCGCTGACGACGCTGAGTAGGGTCGACTTGCCCGCGTTGGGCACGCCGATGATGCCGATGTCGGCGACGAGCTTTAGCTCCAGGGTGATCCAGCGTTCTTCGCCTGCTTCGCCGTTTTCGGCCAGGCGCGGGGCCTTGGTGCGGGCGGACTTGAAGGCTGCGTTGCCGCGTCCGCCACGCCCGCCGCGGACGATCAGGGCGCGTTGGCCGGGGCGCGTGAGATCGGCCAGCAATTCGCCGGTCTCGGCGTCGCGCACCAGCGTGCCCGGCGGGACGGGGACTTCCAGGTCATTCCCGATGGCGCCGGTCTTGTTGGCCCCGCCGCCGCGGACGCCTGCTTCGGCGCGAAAGTGGACCTGATGGCCGAACGCGCTGAGCGTGTTGAGGTTCGGGTCTACGACCAGATACACATGGCCGCCGCGCCCGCCGCTGCCGCCAAATGGCCCGCCCAGGGGGACGAACTTTTCACGACGAAAAGCGACAATCCCATCGCCGCCGTCGCCGGCCTTCACATAGATGCGTGCTTGATCTAGAAACATATCCTTCATATTGTAGTCGCAGCCGCCCGCCGCGGCAAAGGATACGGGGTGTGATTTCGTTGCGGCTTCTTTTCGCAAGCCGGCGGTCTGTCATTTCGAGAGCCTCACGCCGGTTCCGGCGCTCAGAACGCGCGGACACGTCGATTTTCGTAGGCGACGCGTCCGGTTGGAAAACCGCACCTACGATCAGCGTGTCCTTAGAAGGAGTCTGCGACGAAGAATCTCTCTGGGCGGCAACGGGAGCCGAGAGATTCCTCGGCCATGCCTCGGTATGACGGATTGGTCTCGCGCTTCGGGGATCGCCGTCACAGGCGCATGGCGTGGGTGTGCTATAGTAGGCGCGCACTGATAGCGACTGCCTGCGCGCCATGCGCTGCCCATAGACCAGGAGAACACGCGCGATGAGCGACCACGCCCATACCAACCGGCTGATTCACGAAACATCGCCCTATTTGCTCCAGCACGCCCACAATCCGGTGGACTGGTATGCCTGGGGCGCAGAGGCGCTGGCCGCCGCGCGCGCCGCGGATAACCCCATCATCCTGTCCGTCGGCTACAGCGCGTGCCACTGGTGTCACGTCATGGAGCGCGAGAGCTTTGAGCAGCCCGCCACGGCCGCGTTGATGAACGAACTGTTCATCAACATCAAGGTGGACCGCGAAGAACGGCCCGACCTGGACGCCATCTACATGGAAGCCGTGCAGGCCATGACCGGGCAGGGCGGCTGGCCCATGAGCGTTTTTCTGACGCCCGATGGCCGCCCCTTTTACGGCGGGACCTACTATCCGCCCCAGCCGCGCTATGGGATGCCCAGCTTTCCCCAGGTGCTCCAGGCGGTGGCCGAGGCTTATCAGACGCGCCGCGACCAGATCGAAGACCAGGCCGGCCGGCTGACGGACATGCTGCGGCGTACGGCCGGGCTGACCGACCACGCCGCGGACCTGGGCGCGGAGACGCTCACCGAGGCGGTGGGGCATCTGCAACAGCATTTCGACAACGAGCACGGCGGCTTTAGCACCCAGCCCAAGTTCCCCCAGCCCATGACGCTGGACTTCGCCATCACCCAATATCTGCGGACGGACGACCTGGACGCGCTCTATATGGCGGAACTGACGCTGGAGCAGATGGCGCTGGGCGGGCTGTATGACCAGTTGGGCGGCGGCTTCCACCGTTACAG
>CAYJQA010000665.1:0-3016 GCA_964372065.1 uncultured Litorilinea sp. | reverse complement strand
CGTTAAGAGTTGGCACGTCGATACTGCCTTTTTCGGACGCGTACGAAGCGCGGCGCGGGAGTCGCTGCTGTCGCTACCAGATGGCTAGTCCGCGGGGGCGGGGACCGGCAGCGGCGCGATGGCGTCGTCGGCCACGACTTCGGAGGCGACGTGCACGGCGATGCGAATGTCGTCGGCGGCCAGCACCGGCTCCAGCGCGACGATGGCGCATTCGATCATGGTGTCGTCAGGTTCGCGCGTGGTGAGCTTTTGCAGCGCCAACCCCGGCGTGATGATGGCGCGCATGACCGGGTGATTGGTGTGGGCGGCGCTCAGGCGCAGTAGCTCGTAGCTGATGCCCGCCACCAGCGGGATCAGCAGCAGCCGCGAGACAAAACGCAGCAAGATCGCCAGCCAGCCCGGTTCGATCCCGGCGAAGGTCAGCGGCGCAAACAAGAAGATGCTGATCACCACGACGTAGAGCAGAAAGCTCGTGCCGCAGCGGACGTGCTGGACGGAATACTTCTGCACCGACGCGACCGTCATGGGCGCGCCGGCCTCATAGGCGTTGATGGCTTTGTGCTCGGCCCCGTGATAGCCAAAGACGCGCGCGATCTCCGGGATGCGGCCAATGGCCCACAGATAGCCCAGGAAGATGACCAGGCGCAGGATGCCCTCGAAGGTGGCGTCCACCCACGGGTTGTCGCTGACAAAGGTCGCCAGGAAGCGGCTGCCCAGGGTGGGAAGGAGAAAGAACAGCGCCACGGCAAAGGTCATGCTGCCGGCGATGGCCGTCCATGCGACCGGGCCGGTAAACTCTACCTTTTCCCCGTCCTCTTCCTGGACGGCGACCTCGGCGCTCCAGAACAGGGCGCGCATCCCCAGGCCCAGGGCATCCCACAGCAGGGTCAGCCCGCGCACAAAGGGCCATTTGCCCCATTGACTGGTGTAGATTTTCGCCGTGAGGGGTTCGGTGTGGAGGACAATCTTGCCTTGCGGGTTGCGCACGGCGACCGCCATGCTTTTGCGCCCGCGCATCATGACGCCTTCGAGAACAGCTTGACCGCCATAATAATGTTTGCTCATGGTCGCGATTGTAGCACCCGGTCAGAGGGCGGTCAAACGGGTGTCCCCTGGAGGATCGCCCCTGTAGGTCGGGGCTGCATCTCATATGGGAGGACAGCGCAAGCGCGATTATGGATTGGCCGAGGGCTGCACTGACTGGATGATCTGGATGTTGTTACGCAACCACTCGTTGACCAGGCTTTCCACATCCTGACCGGTACGC
Organism: uncultured Litorilinea sp.; assembly: GCA_964372065.1. Taxonomy (GTDB): domain Bacteria; phylum Chloroflexota; class Anaerolineae; order Caldilineales; family Caldilineaceae; genus QEUY01. The sequence goes on along the minus strand of CAYJQA010000665.1, from coordinate 1,749 downwards.
TCGGCCAGTCCACGGATAACCTGTTCGACGTCGGGGTCGAGATAGACCGGGATGTTCAGGACCGCATCAGGCCGATAGAACTTGCCACGTTCCCCTTTGCCGAAATCGTATTCTGGTTTCATCGCTGGTTTTCGGATAACCGCTACCCCGCGGCCTTCGTGACATCGTATCGCACCGGTGGACAAGCCCTCGATGCTCCCATTATCGGATGAACCACTTGAGTCGGCAAGCGGGGAAACTGGAGGACCGCGGCGCGGATTGGGCAGCTACGGTCGGTCCGGCGGGAACTCCCATGAAGGTCGGGGGTTTGGCTCAAGCCCGTTTTGGGTGATATTCTAGGGCGATGCGTTCTTGTCCCGGCGGGCACGTCTCGACTGTGCCCAGTGGAACTCTGTGAAGGATGGCCCAATGCGTGTGCAACTGCTTGCCTATACTCGCCAGAACCCGGCGCTTGCGCCAGACCGCGCGGCGGCGCTGGGCGACCTGGCGACGCTCTGGCAGGGAAAAGGGGCGTTCCCCGAACAGTTGATCGAGTTTGCGGGCCGTGTCTGCTATCGCAGCACGCACCGCATGGGGACCGCACCGGAGTTCATTAGTGCACGCGTGCGTGAAGGACATGAGGACATCATCGAGCACGTGGTGATCACGCTGCGCTTGGACGAGACGGACGCGCCGCTGCGCTGGCGTCTGCTCAACCGTCACTGTGAGGTGACCGAGTTGGGGGCGGGCAGTTGGTTGGTCTCCGGCAATACGCGGGTGTGGCTGGACCTGATGCGGCGTGACGCCATCCGCGACGAAGCGGGCGGCGCGGCGCTGCCGATCCTCTACGCCATCGCGCCCAAGGTGTACGAGGAGTTCGCGCCCCAGCCCGCGGCGGATATCCGCCTCCCGGACGGGACGCTGCCGGAGCCGGCGCGTTTGGCTCCGACCCAGGACGGCCCCATGCGGGTGACGCTCCTGGGCTTTACGCAGCCGTTGTTGGACGGTGTTGACCTGCTGACCGACCACGGCTCAGCCACCTTTTTGTTTGAAGGCATTAGCCGGAGCTGTACACACCAACTGGTGCGTCACCGGCTTGCCAGCTTCAGCCAGGAATCGCAGCGCTACGTAGACTTGAGTAAGGGCAACTGGCAGCCGATCGTGCCTGATGCGGTGTCGGCCAATGACGAGGCGATGGCCGAGTTGGCCGAGTTCTGGCAGATCGCCGAAGAGAAGTACGCCAAACTGCGCGGGTTAGGCATCCGCAAAGAGGACGCTCGCTTCCTGCTGCCGAATGCGGCGGAGACGCGCATCGTCGCCACCATGAACTTTGCGGCGTGGAGCCACTTCCTGTGGCTGCGCGCCGTAGATACCGCGGCCCAGTGGGAGATCCGCCTGATGGGTCAGCGGGCGTTGGCGATGCTGTATGCTCTGGCCCCAGGGGTCTTTCAAGCCCACTGGGACGTCTACTTGGAGAGATTTGTCAACGTATGACCTCGTATGTACGCACCCATCTGAAGCAACTGGAGGCTGAGGCCATCTTCGTGATCCGCGAGGTGGCGGCCCAGTTCGAGCGCCCGGTGATGCTCTTTTCGGGCGGCAAGGATTCGATTGTCATGGCGCATCTGGCCCGGCGCGCTTTCTATCCGGGCAAGATCCCCTTTCCGCTCATGCACATTGACACGGGGCATAACTTCCCGGAGACGCTGACCTTCCGCGATGAGTTAGTCGAGAAGCTGGACGTGCGGTTGATCGTCCGCTATGTGCAAG
>CAYJQA010000664.1:0-3019 GCA_964372065.1 uncultured Litorilinea sp. | reverse complement strand
CCTATGGCTCGCGCGAGATGAAGGTCATCATCTACGAGTATCAGTGGAACAGCGTCTACAGCCGCGCCGCGGACGGCATCTTCCGCTGGGAAACGAGCATCGCGCGTACGCCGGTCTACACGACTACCGTCCACACCGGGCCTGACGGGACGGGTCAGTTGTCGTGGACACCGACGGTCGCGGGCCAGTACCAAATCGCCGCTAGCGGGATTGACGACGCGGGCAACCTGACCCGCAGCGCCGCCTTCATCTGGATCAGCGCAGTCCGGCCGACCGACATGGTCCCCTGGCCGCGTGCCAACAACGACCGCCTGGAGTTGGTCGCCGACAAGAGTCTCTATGAGCCGGGCGACACGGCCCGCATTCTGGTCCCCAGCCCCTTCAGCGGCTCGGTCCGCGCGCTGCTCACGCTGGAACGCGCCGGGATCGTCTCGGCGGAAGTGATCACGCTGACCGGCGCCAGCCAGACCATCGAGATCCCCATCGACGAGACGCACATCCCCAACATCTTCGTGGGCATCGTGCTGGCCGCGGGCGTGGACGCGACGAACCCAACCCCAGCCATGCGCCTCGGCTATGTGGAACTCAAGGTAGACACGGGCGCAAAGGAGCTGGTGGTCGACGTCACATCCGACCGGAATCACGTCGAGCCGGGCGCGACGGTGGCCTATACCGTCACCGTGACCGACCAGGCGGGCAACCCCGCCCCCGCCACTGAGATGAGCGTCGCCATCGTGGACCGCGCCGTATTGGCGCTGACCTACGAGGCCCCCCATCGCCTGGTGGATTCGTTCTACTATCAGCGCCCGCTGGATGTCCAGACGGCGGCGCTGCTCACCATCAACCTCGACCGCATGAGCCAGCAGCTTTCCGAGGGGGCGAAGGGTGGCGGCGGTGGCGGCGACGGCGGCATGTTTGACCTCCGCACCGAGTTCCCCGACATCGCCTACTGGCGCGCCGACCTGACCACCAACGCCAGCGGCGTGGCGACCTTCACCGTCACGCTGCCCGACAACCTCACGACCTGGCGGCTGACCGCCCAGGCCGTCACCTCCGACACGAAGGTGGGCGACGCCACCTATGACGTGGTAGCCGCCAAGGACCTGCAGGTGCGGCCCATCGCCCCGCGCTTCTTCACCGGCGGCGATGAGGCGTCCATCGGCGCGGCCGTACTCAACACTACGGCCAACGCGCTCACGGACGGGGTGCTTAGCCTGAGCATCAGCGGCGCGACCCTCGTCGGTCAAACCGAGACGGAAGTCGCCTTCGATCTACCCGCGGCCGACCAGATGCGCGCCACCTGGCCGATCCGGGTCGACCAGACCGCGACGCAGGTGGTCATCACGCTCACCGCGGTGGCGGACGCCACCGGCGGCGCGGCGCGTACCCTCGCCGACGGCGTGCGGCTCACGCTGCCTGTGGCGCGTTACAGTTCACCCGAGACCGTGGCGACCGCGGGCGTTGTCCCGCCCAGTGGCGTGCTGGAAGCCATCCGGCTCCCGACCGACGCCACCGACCAGGGCGAGCTAACGGTCAACATCGAGGCGTCGCTGGCCGGCGGTATGGTGGATGGGCTGGGCTACCTGGCCCACTACCCGTATGAGTGCAACGAGCAAACCGTCAGCCGCTTCCTACCCAACCTGTTCACCGTCCGCGCCCTGCACGAACTGGGTATCCAAGACCCGGTCCTGGAGGCCGGTCTGGACGAACAGATCGGGACCGCGGTGCAGCGGTTGATCACACGCCAGAATCAAGACGGCGGTTGGGGCTACTGGCCGGGCGACCGCAGCGCGACCTTTATCACAGGCTATGTTCTGTGGGGGTTGGGGACCGCCGCCGACGCGGGTTATACCGTGCCTGCGACTACCCTGCAAGCCGCCGTGGACTTCATCGAGCGTACCTTCGCCGCGCCGGACCAGTTGCAGTACAGTTGGCAGCTCAACGAAACCGCGTTCCTGCATTTCGTCTTGGCCGAGATGGGACAAGGCGACCCCGGTCGCGCCAGCACGCTCTATGATGTGCGTGAGCGCCTGGGCATCTATGGCAAGGCGTTCTTGGCGATGGCCCTGGACGACATGCGCGCAGGCGAACACGATAGCCGTGCGGATACACTCATGGACGACCTCTACGGCGCGGCCCACTTCGGCGCGACGACCGTGTGGTGGCAAGAAGACTCGGTGGACTACCGCACGCTGAACACCGACACCCGTTCGACCGCGGTGGTGCTGGCGGCGTTCATCCGGCTCGACCCGGAACAGCCGATCCTGCCGCAAGCCGTCCGCTGGCTCATGGAGACGCGACAGCAAGGGCGCTGGTCCAACACGCAAGAGACCGCATGGTCGCTCATCGCGCTCACCGACTGGCTGGCGCTGACCGGCGAGCTGCAGGGCGACTACAGTTGGAGCGTCAGCCTCAACGACGCCGAGTTGGGCAGCGGCGTGGTGACGCCCCAGAACGTGACCGAGAAGGTCACTCTGCGCGCGGACGTCGCCGACCTTCTGCGCGACGAGGCCAACGCGCTGCGCTTCGACCGCGACGGCGATCAGGGCCGCATGTACTATACCACCTATCTGAACTACTATCTCGACGCCGAGGACATCGACGCGCGCGACCGTGGCATTGTCGTCGACCGGCGCTTCGGCTCGGCGGACGCCGCCGAAGGCGAGGCCATTACGGCCGCCGCAGTAGGCGATGTGATCAGCGTGACCGTGACCATCATCGCGCCCACCGATCTCTTCCAGGTGTTGGTCGAAGTGCCCATCCCGGCGGGCGTCGAACCCATCGACACCAGCTTGGCGACAACCAGCGAGCTAATGGAAGCGCCCACGGTGGAACAGGTAGACGAAACGCCGGTGTGGTGGCGGTCGTGGGTGCCGTCCTACAGCGATATCCGGGACGACAAGGTCGCGCTGTTCGCTACCTACCTGCAGGCGGGAACCTACGAGTACACCTTCATGGTACAGGCGACCATTGCCGGCGAATACCGCGTGCTGCCTGTCTATGCCGAGCAGATGTACTT
>CAYJQA010000663.1:0-3020 GCA_964372065.1 uncultured Litorilinea sp. | reverse complement strand
AGTGTGGCGTGTTGGATTACGTCCAGGATGAAACTGGGCGTGAAGCCTGGCCGCGCGCCCACCGAATACGCGCCGGATAAGGGGAAGATCGGCCAGTAGAAAGCGAAGACAAACACCAAAATCAGCGCCAGGATATAGTACGGCGTTGTATAGAGCAGCAGGGCTACCGGCACTAAGTAGCGCAAGCCCTTCGCCTTACGCCCACTCCAGCCGACCACCGCACCCAGCACCGAGCCGAGCACCCAACTGACGATCGTCGTCACCTTGAGCAGCCCCAGCGTCCATGGCAGGGCGCTCCACAACATGTCGGACACTGCGGCAGGGAAACTGCTGATGGAGATGCCCATATTCCCACGCAGCAGTTCGCGCCAGAACCGCACATACTGCTCCCATACCGGCGCGTCCAGGCCAAATCGGACCCGGTACTCGGCCACCATTTCGGCGGCGTTCATGCTGCCGCCCACCGAAGCCATGTTGGCGAAGATCGCCCCCATTGGATCGCCGGGGACCAAGCGCGGCACAAAAAAGACCACGGTCATGGAAACAAAGACAGTGGCGACCAGGAGTAAAAAGCGCCTGCCTATATAGCGAAAATACGCGTTCATTTGGATGGGGTACCATGCCCGGTGATGGTTGGGCGGGGCGACCGTCTCGATGACGGGACGGTCGCCCAATCGCCTCCCATACGCTATGCGCCTGCGGGGCGGGGCGGACCGGGCAGACTACTCGCCGGACCAACCCCACACCACAGCCGCTTGACTACTGCACGGTAGAGTGGATGCCGGGCACCCACTCGCCGGTCTTCGGCGACTCATAGCCGGTGAGCAACAGGTTCATCGTGGCCCACCAGTTAACGGGCATCATCCACGGGTTCTCCGCGTTCGGCCAGCCCGCCCAGTAGGTGGAGTTGAACGGAACCAGCGCCGGCGCTTGGGTCAGCGGGGTCACGGGTAGGTCGGCATACCAGATCTCCATCGCGCGATGGAAGATCTCGATCATGGTCGCCTCGTCGGCGTTGGCGCCCAGGGCCGCCAGCATCTCATCCACGGTCGCATCGTATGCCGGATTGTTGTAGCGGAACGAATTGCGTTCGTACCAGGGGGCCGCCTCGCCCAACGGCACAAAGAACTTGCCGTGGAACAGTTCCATGTTCTCGTAGATCGTGCCGGGGCACATGGCCTGCAGCGCGGCGATGTCCCAGTTGCCTTCGAGCCGCGCCGAGGACTGCACCGCGCCCGACAACGGCTGCAACTGTACCTCCACACCGCCTGCCGTTAACTGATCGGCCACGACCTGCGCCACCTTCATGTCCTCCGGCGTATCGGAGTTGGCCAGGATGACCGGGGCGAGCCGCTGCCCGTCCTTGGCCCAGAAGCCTTCGCCGTCCTTGGCGAATCCGGCGGCCGCAAAGAACTCCTCGGCCTTGGCCACATCATAGGTCACGGCGCTCGCGGCGATGATGTCGCTGATGGCGTCCGTATAGGGCTTGATGCCCGAATACGCCGGGAACACCGTGTCGGCGGTCGTCGTCGCGCCTTCATAGGCCAGGGCGACGAGTTGGTCACGGTCGATCAAGCTGGAGATGGCCTTACGCACGTTCGGGTCGTTATATGGTTCGTGCGCGTTCTGGAACATGAGCGAACGCGGGCACGGGTCATACCACGCATAGGGCGGCTCACTCAGCCAGGCCCCGACCTTGTCGTTGCGCTCGATGACCGACTTGAACGCACCGGGCGACATAATCCCGATGGCGGGCGAGTCGATCTCATTGGCCGACAGGGCCAGCGCCACACTGGTTTCCGGCCCCACATGCATGAAGTTCACCTTCACCGGGGCAGGGGTCACACCGAAGACCTCGGTGCCCCACCAGTCGTCACGCCGCACATAGGTGAAGGCCGATTCCGTGGCGCTCTCCAGCTTGTACGGGCCTGTGCCGACAGGCGGATCGTTCTTGAAGGTGACGGGGTCCGCCACGTCTTTCCAGATGTGCTCGGGCAGAATGGTGATGCCGCTCCACACCGGGACGGACGGGAAGGCCTCGCGCACCAGGTGCAGACGGGGGTTCGGCGTGGTCAGGATGAACTTGACCGTCAAGTCGTCGACCTTCTCCACCATCGCCACGGCCTTGTTGGCCTCGTTGGCCCAGGTCATGCCGGTATTGTTGCGCAGCAACTCATAGGTGAAGACGACGTCGTCCGCGGTGAACGGTTCGCCGTCGGACCACTTGACGCCATCGCGCAGCGTGACCGTGATCTCGCTGTAATCGTCGTTGTACGCGTAGCCGGTCGCCAGCCACGGCAGGTAGTCGCCCGTCTCCATGTTCAGATAGAACAGGTACTCATGCACCATCGCGCCCAAACCCGTGCGCGAGCGGTCAAAGCCGGGCGTATAGATGTTGAAGTTCGTTGGATCGGCATATGGCTTGGAAACCGCGACGTTGAGCGTCTGTGCGCGTTCCATGTCAACCGCTGCCGGCATGCCGGGCGCCGCCGCCGTACACGCCGTGGTGATCAACATAGCCACAAGCAGGACTAAGGCAACGTAGAGTCTTGTGGTAGGTCTATACATCATGGTTCTTTCCTCCGTCTTGGTGAGCAAACGAACTTGAGCGATGGATAGCCATCCGGTACGTGCTGCAAGACTTTCTGTTCGACACACCTCCTCATGGTTTTGCTTGATTTGCGCGCGGAATTTGTTCCCCTGGCGGCGCAGGCGTGGCAGCCGCGCGTTCACTTCCCGACGTATATGCAAGCAGTTCGTCCATCCTCTCGAACGGCAGGGTAGGCGAGTCGGCATACAGATAGCAGGTCGCCCCGCGCTGCGCGTCCGTCCGGAAGATCGGCGGCGCTGCCGGCAAACAGGCCGCAAAGGCATGTGGGCAGCGGGCGGCAAACGGACATCCCTGATCGCTGTGCGCCTGGGCCGCCAGCGCAGAGGGCGGCTGTTCCTCCGGCCAGGGTCGGTCCGGGTCGGGACGCGGGATGGAACTGCACAGCAGTTGCGTGTATGGATGCTTGGGA
>CAYJQA010000662.1:0-3025 GCA_964372065.1 uncultured Litorilinea sp. | reverse complement strand
AAACGCTTGTATCCAGTTCCTAAAGAGCGAAACTCAACCTAACCCGACACTAGGGCGGGGGAAGAAGTCTCACGCAGAGACGCCAGGGGCAGAAAAGTCGAGACTGTCATTCCGAACGTAGTGAGGAATCCCTCTGCGGTGCACCCGGACCAGAGAGATTCCTCCTCGCAGACTCCGGTGCTTCGCACCACTGCGTGAACGGAATGACAGGGCAACAACATGAGTCGCTTAGGAGCACGACCGTTATGCAAAGAGTCGATCAAGTCCGTGAACAGGGAGCCGTCGCCGTCGTGCGCGAGTTTCTGCGCGAGTTGGCCGGCCTCGGCAGCCAAAAGTGGGGCAATCTTTGGGGCTATGTCTTTATCGCCCCCGCCGTCATCATGTACCTGATCTTCCAGGCATGGCCCATCCTGCGCGGGCTGTTCATGGCCTTTTCGGACTATCGTTGGCTGCTCCCGGCCAGCAAAGGGCTGGCGGGCTTTAACGGGCTGGACAACTGGGTCGAGATGTTCGCGGACAAGACGTTTTGGACCAGCTTTGGCATTGCCGTGCGCTTTAGCCTCATGGTCTTGCCGCTGACCCTGATCTTCTCGCTGTTCACGGCCGTCATGATCTCCCAAGTGCGCAGTTCGCTGGCCGCGGCGTTCTATCGCGTCGTCGCCTATATGCCGGTGATTCTGCCCATCTCGGTCGCCATGTTGGTGTGGGCCAAGCTCTTTGACTATCGCTTCGGCTATCTCAACGTGCTGTTGCAGGGCATCGGCATCAGCGACCCGCCCAACTGGCTGGGCGCGCCCAGCAGCGCCCTCTATGCCATGGTGATCCCCACGGTTTGGTCGCGTTTCGGCAGTTGGACGCTGCTCTTTCTCATCGGCATCTACAACATCAACCGGGAAATCTACGAGGCCGCGCGCGTCGACGGCGCGTCGGGGTGGCGGCAGTTCTTGCACATCACACTGCCGCTGCTCAAGCCGATCTTTGTCCTCGTGCTGGTGCTCGGCTCCGGCGTGGTGAGCGCGACCGAAGAGTCCATGATTCTCTTTCAGGGGACCAATGGCGGCCCCGCCGAAGCCGCGCTGACCACCGGCGTCTATCTCTATCGCACCGCCTTTATCCACGGCGACATGCGGATGGGCTATGCCGCCACCATGTCGCTCTTCCTGGGACTGGTGAACATGCTGATCACCATCGTGGTTTTTCGTAGCTTGCGCACCGAACGCGCCTAGCCCAAGTACGGAGCACCGTCTATGCGCCTGCTGTTCGCCTCGGACCTCCATTACAGCGTGAACATCGCCGCGGAGATGGCCCAGGCCGGGCCGTGGCTCCCGCCGGACACCTACAATCACGCCGTGGACGGCCGCCTAGTCTGGCATAACATCATGTGGGTCGACCAGATGGACCGGATGCTCGACGCGCTGACCGGCCTCATCCACCAGGAGCGGCCCGACCTGGTCGTCTTTATGGGCGATCTGGTCAACACCAACTGGGCGCCCAACGTCGCCGCGGTCGCGGCCCGGCTGAAGGCGCTGCCCGCGCCCGTCCGTCTCGTCACCGGCAACCATGACGTTTACCTGGACCAGCCGGGGACGCGTCTCCAAGACGCCTTCTTCCCCGGCGATTTCGCCACCGGTATGCGCCATGCGAGCTTTGGCGACGTGGACCTGGTCTTCCTCGACATCTTTGTCCATGACCGCCACGGTCGCGTGACCAAAGCGACCGACCCCACCGACGATCAGGCGCGCGCCAATTACCGTGACGAAGACATCGCCGCCGCGCTCGCCCTGCTCGACGCCTATCCTGACCGGCGCTTCCTCGTCCTCGGCCACTTCCCCATGACCACGCCCGACCCGCGGCTGGCCGGGGATCCCTCTGGGCCTGGACGCAAGATCGGCTGGCGCTGGCCCGCCGGCGTCCCTCTGGCCGCGCGGCTGGACCGCCCCGGCAACCTGCTGGGCATCGTGACGGGCCATCAGCATTTCTGCCACTTCCAGCGGTTTGACCACGGCTTCCACTGGACGTTGCCTGCGATGGTCGAGTATCCGTGCGCCGTGGGGCTGTTGGACGTGACGCGCGACGGCTGTGCGGGCCGCATCATCGCCCCGCTGGACGATCTGGCCGCGGCGTCGCTGGCCCTGCATCACGCCGACTGGACCGCGGGCAAGCCCGAAGACCAAGCCTTTGCGGTGATCGGGTCCTAATCTCTGCGAAAGAGGGGCCTATGCCGGAACTGACGTTTTTCCTCATTGCCTCAGCCGGGAACGCCTATATTTCCAGGGCTGCGCTGGTTGCGCCCGGCCGCCACGGCTTCTACCGATTCCTGGCCTGGGAAGCGCTGCTGGCCCTCTTCTGTCTGAACGTGCGGCAGTGGTTTCGCGATCCCTTCTCGCCGCGCCAGATTGTCTCCTGGCTGCTGTTGCTGTTCTCTCTCTACTTGGTGATCCAGGGCTTCGTGCTGCTCCATCGGCGGGGCAAGGCCACCGCCGCGCGCACGGATGCGTCGCTGTATGCGTTCGAGAAGACGACAGCCCTGGTGACTACCGGCCTCTATCGCTACATCCGCCATCCGCTATATAGCTCGCTGCTCTTTTTGGGCTGGGGGATATTCTGCAAGGGACCGTCGTGGCCGGCCGGGCTGCTGGCAGTGGCCGCCAGCGCGCTCTTGTTCGCGACCGCGCGAGTCGAGGAAGGCGAGAACCTCCGTTATTTTGGCGCAGCCTATCGGGAGTATATGACGCGCAGCAAGATGTTTGTGCCGTATATTCTGTGAAGGTCGCCAGCTTCCCGGCGTCGTTAGCCGCCGTCCTCGCGCGCCTGCAAGAACGGTATTGCGAGACCGGCGATCGCCTCTGCGGCGGACTGGGGCGCGCTGTGGGTGGCCCGGACCAGGCGCTTGCGAGGGTCGCGCCCCAACCGGCGCGGGCGCGGAAAGACGACGTCCCGGTCACCCCAAATATACAGCGTCGGCACGGGCAGTTGCAGCATGTCCGGGCTGGGGCGCGGGATGGCGCGCAGCATGGTCTTGAGG
>CAYJQA010000661.1:0-3035 GCA_964372065.1 uncultured Litorilinea sp. | reverse complement strand
TTGAACTGCTGCGTGTACTCGTCCATGCCCTGGGCAAAGGCCGAGAACTTGCACAGGTCCAGCGAGTCGGAGACCGCATGCACGTCTTGGAAGATCTTAACCAGTTCGCCCTTGCCCTTCCACTCCAGCGGGTCCACCTTGAGCGAGCCAAAGGGCATGACGCCCAACTCCGCCGCCGGTGTGTAGGCGCGCAGATGGCACGCGCCGCGGTTGCTGGTGGCATAGGCGATACCCATCCCCTTGAGGCCACGCGGGTCATAGGCCGGAATCGCCTGCCCCTTGCAGGACATAGCCAGCTCAGGATGGCCGAACGCGGCTGCGGCGCCCGCCGCCCCTAAGGACAGCTTCTCGCCCACACCGTCGCGCATGGCGATCTGCTTGGTGACCGCGACCATCTGCATGGTATCGCCCCAGTTCAGGCGGCCGTCGCCGTTGGTATAGCCGCGTTGGCTGGCTTCCATATAGGCGGCCAGCACGTTGCCCAACTCAATCGGGTCCATGCCGAAGTCGTTGCACAGGTCGATGATGTAGGCCACCGCGGCGATGTCGTTGTTGCCGCAGTTTGACCCCAAAGACCAGGCCGGTTCGTATTCGACGCTCTCCATCCGCACCTGGAAGGGGCCTTCGGTGATCTCCACTTCCTTCTTGCACGCCACCGGGCAGGCGTGGCAGGTCGGCTCGTCCACCAAGATGTGCTCGCGGACGTACTCGCCCGAAATCTTCTCAGCGTTCTCCGCGCCAAAGGCCGTGAACTGCGCGTTACGGCTGGGCAGGCCGCCGATGCTCTCGGTGATGTTCATGAGCACATTGGTGCCGTAGAGGCTCAACCCGCCCTTCCTGGGCGAGGTGATATTCTCCGGGGCCATGATGGCGGCCAGGGCGCGTTTGCGCGCTTCGCGGTCGGCGTCGCGATTGGCCGGCCGCGGCCGCGCGGCGCGGTCGCCCTTGATGACGATCGCCTTGAGCAGCTTGCTCCCGGCAACGGCTCCGGTCCCAATGCCGCCCGCCCCGCGGTCGTCCACAATAACCCACCACCCAAAGCGGACCAGGTTCTCGCCGGCTGGACCGATCGCCATACCGTCGCAAACCTCCCCGTGCCGTTCGCGCAGGATGCGCAGCGTCTCGTGAATCCCCTTGCCCCACAGGTCCGCAGCGTCATGCAGTGTGACCTGCCCGTCTTCGACATAGGCATAGACCGGCTTGGCGGACTTGCCCTTGAAGACCAGGCCGTCAAACCCGGCCCACTTGAGCTTGGCTGCGGTCCAGCCGCCCATGTGCGAGTCGGCGATGGTACCGGTCAGGGGCGACTTGGTCACCACGGCCAGACGCCCGCTCATGTTGACATCCGTACCGGTCAGGGGGCCGTTCATGACGCACAGAATGTTGTCGGGGGACAGTGGCTCCACACTCGGACCATTGTCAAAGACATACTTGACGCCCAACCCGCGGGCGCCAATGTACTTGCGCGCATCCTCCTCGTCAACGCCGCGATACTCAATTGCCCCGCTGGTCAGATCGACCCAGGCGACGCGGTTGGTGAAGCCACCAATCATGGGTAAACCTCCTTCAGTTCAGAACTCGTTGATCGCTCTATTCGTGGAGATGCAACTACGCGCACCGGTATAACAGGATGCCCAATGTGCCGATGGCAACAGCGATGCCGCAAGCTTGCACGCATGTGACTGTGATGGGACGATGCGAACATCTGGGGAAGCCGTGTACCGGCCCGCTGCCGATATACCAACCAGTGTAGTACAGCCGCCCACGTTATGCAAATAGCCCGAAAATGGCCGCAGGGCGGCGAAGGCCGGGCCGATTTGCCCAAACCGGGCAGGTCCGCCACAATGGGCGCAGACGCATGGCGCGTCCGCCAATGCCGCGACGCCTCGTGGCGCTCGATACCCAATGCCCAATTCGTGGACCAGCCGCATCCGTCTCTTCATCGCCGCGCTGCCCGCCGATCTCTGCCTGCTGGTTGTGGTTGCGCCGGTCATTCTCTTTCCGACGCGCTTTCCGGCCGCGCTGACGTGGGCGGCCGCGATCCTGGTCGCGGCAAGCTGGCTCGTGCGGCGGTTGCAGACCGGGCGCTGGCATGTGTCCAGCCTGGCCGACTGGCCCATGCTGGTCCTGGTCGCCATGCTCCCGGTCGCCATCTGGGCCGCGCCACCGCCCCTGCGGACGCTCTATTCTTGGCCGCGCGGGCTGATCTTGGTCTGGAACTTCTCCCTCTTCTTCGCTGTGTTGGCCTATGCCGGGCAGCGGCGCGCCCAGTTTGGCTGGGCCCTGGCAGGCGCCATCGCCGCCACCCAACTGATCGCGCTGGTCGCGCCCTTTGGCATCGAACGGCGCGCCAAAATCCCGCTGCTGGGCAAGGTCTTGCAGATCATCCCGGACGCCTTGGTCGGCGCGCTCGGGGCAGAGAGCGGCTTCAGCACCAATCAACTGGCGGGCGTGTTGATCTACGTGCTGCCGCTGCTGGTCGCGCTGACCCTGGTCGGGCTGCGCCGCGGCGGTCTGCGTGATGCGCGCTGGTGGGCCATCGCCCTTTGTGCAGTGTGGATGCTGGGCGTCATGGTGTTGACCCAGTCGCGGGCCGGCCTGGTGGGGCTGGCCGCCGGGCTGGTTGCCGTGGCGCTGCTCCGGTGGCGCGGCGGCTGGTGGGTCCTCGCCGGATTGACGCTGCTCGTGCCGCTTGGCATCCGGCTGCTGCCGTCCTGGGTGTTCGAGGCCGTCAGCGCCACGGCGACGGTGCGCGCCGCCGGCGGCCTCCAGACGTTGACCAACTTCCGGCCCGATATCTGGCGCGCGGCGCGTTGGGGCATCGCCGACTTCCCGTTCACCGGCATGGGGCTGGGAACCTTCCGCGAAGTTGGGCCGCTGCTCTATCCCATGCCATCCCTGCCCGACAACTTCAACCTGTCCCACGCCCACAACTTCTTCTTGCAGACAGGCCTGGATATAGGGCTGCCGGGACTGGCCGCGGTCATCGCACTCCACCTGCTCGCCGCGTGGGCGCTCTACCGTCTGTGGCAAAA
>CAYJQA010000660.1:0-3037 GCA_964372065.1 uncultured Litorilinea sp. | reverse complement strand
TAAGACATCGGCGCGGCGGATGCCCACTTCTTCCAGGACCGCCGACAGGTATTGGCCGCTGCGTCCCACGAACGGGCGGCCCTGCCGGTCTTCGTCATAGCCGGGGCCTTCGCCAATGAACATGACCACTGCGCCCGGATCGCCCTCACCCGGCACGGCGTGAGTGCGCCCTTCCGCCAGCACGCAGCGGCGGCACGCCTGCACCTCGGCGGCGATGGCCGCCAGCGCGGCGTCGCGACGCTCGTGCGCGGTGGATTCGGTTGGCCCAGACTGATCGTGACCTGACATGCGGCGCTAACTTGTCTGCCCTAACGGCGGGCACTTGGCTGCCCATAACCGGGAACGTCCCTGCCCTGCCTAAGTTAACTATTATAGCAGAGAGTTTTAGCCGAGTCGAAAAACCGCGGCAAGTTTTCCTGCGACCGGGGTCAAAATGGGGGGAGATGTGGCAAGAGCCAGCGCCATCCCCACAGCGCGGCCAGTCCCCCCCCGAGCGGTCAGCGCCACCGCAATCGCGACCAGCCCGGCGACGAGGTAGGCGTTTTCGGGTGACAGCCAGATGCCGTGTTCCTCACTTACGAGCAGCGCGGGCACGATGATGGCGGTCAGGACCGCGGGTGGGACAAAGCGCAGCGCGGCCCCCAACCATGCGGGCAGCGTGAATCGGCTGACCAGCGCAAGGACCGGGTAGCGCACGCCGAAGGTGACGAGCGTCATCCCGGCCACGGTGATAAGCTCGCGCCAAGTCATCGCAGCTCCCTGGCGGTTGACAGCGGCGCGGCGGTCGGCCGCGCGTGGTCGGTGATGACCCCCGCGATGACGCCGGACAAGGCCGCCACGATCAGGCCCGCCTGATGGGGCAAACCGTTGAACAGCACGGCCGCCAGGCCCGCGGTGATTACACAGACGAGGACAGGGCGGTTGACCACCTGCGGGATCAACAGGGCGATGAACGTCAGCGGCAGCGTAAAGTCCAGCCCCCAGGCACCGGGGTTGGGGATGGCGCGGCCGGCCCACAGTCCGATCCAGGTGAAAAGCTGCCAGTTGACGTACAGCGTCAGTTCCGCGCCCAGAAAGAACCAGTGCTTAAGTCGCGACGCGTCCGGCTCTGTATAGCGACGAATCGACACGGCGAAGGCCTCGTCGGTCAGCATGAAGCCAAGCGGGAGCAGCCAACGCTGTGGCAACTGACGCACGTGGGGTGACAGCGTGACGGCATAGAGCGCATGGCGCAAGTTCACGACAAAGGTCGTGACGATGATTACGAGGGGCGTCGCGCCCACCGCGACCAGGCCAGCCGCGACAAACTGGGATGAGCCGGCAAAAACGATGGCGGACATGGCCGCGGCCGCGCCGGTGGATAGCCCACCGGTCACGGCCACGGCTCCAAAGATCACAGCGAAGGGGATCGCGCCGAGGACAAGGGGGCTGACGGCGCGTACCCCCGCCCAGAACTCGCGGGAACGCGACGGTACGGCGGATGCGCTCATCATGCTTGGCGCGGCGTGGCGCGGAAGAGCGCACACTGCATGGTGAAGGAGCCGTCGGGCTGAATCTGGAGCGCGGACTTGACCTCGTGCGGCGCGGTGGTGAGCAGCGTTTGGAGCATAGCCACCTGCTGCGGCGGGGTGTGGATGCGCGCCACCCATGACGAGAAATCGATGAAGATGGTCCAGGTGTAGGCAATATCGGCGTCGAACCCGGCGTCCTCCAGCAGCGCCAACCACTGCGTGATGGTGTGGTCGCGCACGTGGGAGGCGTCGCGCAGCAACTCAATGGCCTGGAAGTGGGTGTCAACCGTGTAATCGTCGAAGGTGACCACATCGGCCACGAGCAGACAGCCGCCGGGCCGGAGCACACGCCGGAACTCGCCCAGGGCCGTGGCCGGATGGGGCCAGTGATGGGCGCTGTAACGCGTTGTCACAAGGTCGAACTCGGACGCGGCGAAGGGCAGATGCTCGGCGTCGCCCTGGCGGAACTCGACGTTGGCGATCCCGCGGGCGGCGGCAAGGCCGCGACCCTGCTCCAACATGGAGTCGGACAGGTCGAGGGCCACGACGCGGCCCACATGCGGCGCAAAGGTGAGCGCAGTATGGCCGGGGCCGCACCCGGCGTCGAGCATGCGCTCGCTGCCCTGCAACGCGGCGGCTGCGATCATCTCCTGGAGGTCCGTCCCGGTAGCGTGGATCGGGCTGGTGCTATAGTTAGACGCCGCGTTGGAGAACTGCTCGGCGACTGATGTCTTGACGCCGGCGCGCGGCGTGGGTGTGGTGGTCATGCAGCAGTCACTTTCAGGCGAGTGGTGGCGGTTTAGGCGGCCAGAGCCGGGACGGTCTGCGGCACGGGCGTCAGCCAGTGCATGTACTTGGGTTCTTCGCCGGTCACGATGCGGAAGTACAGCTCGCGAATCGCGGCGGTGATCGGTCCCATTTTACCCGCGCCGATGACGCGGCGGTCAAGACCGGCGATGGCCGCGATCTGTGCGCCGGTCCCGCAGACAAAGACCTCGTCGGCGATGTACAACTCGGTGCGGTCAATGTCGCGCTGCTCTACCGCCAGCCCTAGGTCCTCTTGGGCAAACTCCAAGATCGAGCGCAGCGTAATCCCTTCCAGGACGTTGGCGTGGACGGGGGGGACGATGAGCTTGCCGTCGCGCACCATGACGAGGTTGGCGGCGCTGGCCTCGGAGACGTGGCCGTCCTGATTGAGGACGATGGCCTCTTCGTAACCATTGAGCACCGCCTCGCTCTTGGCCAGCGCGCTGTTGACATACGCGCCGGCGAGCTTGCCGCGCGGCGGGATGGCCGTGTCGTCGACGCGCCGCCAGGTGCTGGTCCCCGCTTGCAGACCTTCTTCGCTGCGCAGGTAGCGGCCCATGGGCACGCTGAAGATGGTGAGGGCGTCGCGCAGGTTATGCAGCCGCACGCCGATCGACTCCTCGGCCTTGTAGTAGAGCGGGCGGATGTAGCAGTTTTCGCGCCACTCTTCACGGGCCAGCAGGTCCACGGTGATCGCGGCCAGGTCGTCCGGCGTGTAG
>CAYJQA010000659.1:0-3043 GCA_964372065.1 uncultured Litorilinea sp. | reverse complement strand
GCCCCAAATAGGCCGTGAAGTGGGCAAACGGGATCGCCGACGCCACGCCGATGATCATGTTTTGCGGGTTGCCCGTGATGGTCGCCACCGACCCGATGTTGGCCGCCGACACCAACGCCACCAGATACGCAATGGGGCGGCGATTCACCAGCTTGCAGATGTCCAACACCAGCGGCGTAAAGGTCAGCACAATCGTGTCGTTCAGAAAGACCGCCGACAGCACACCCGACGACACGATGACCAGCGCCAACAACTGCCGCGGCGTGTGGGCGTAGTGAATCACGCCATTGCCCACCAACTGAAAGAACCCGGCGCGCCGCAAGTTGGTATTCAGGATCATCATGGCAAAGAGCAGCGTCAGCGTGTTCAGGTCGAGACTGGCATACGCCTCGTCCAGCGTCAGCGCGCCCAAGACAATCAGCGCCGTTGCCCCGGTCAGCGCGATAGTGGCGCGGTTCATCCGCAAGAACGGATAGCGCCCCACCGCCACGCCGATCAGTGTAACGACGACAACCACCAGATTCAGCCACAGCAAGCCGTCGGCCACCGACGTTAATCCAGCAGCCGCATTGGATCTTCGATGACCGATGCCAGCTCGTCCAAGAAACGCGCCGCCCGCGCCCCATCCACGACGCGATGGTCACAGGACAGGTTCAGCCCCATCCGGGGGCGCACGACCGGCTGCCCCGCCACCGCCACGACCTTGTCCACGATGCGCCCCACCGCCAGGATCGCCGCCTGGGGCGGGTTGATGATGGCGCTGAAGTGGTCGATGCCCAACATGCCCAGATTGCTGATGGTGAACGTGCCGCCCATCAGGTCGTCCGGCGTGAGCTTGCCGTTCTGCCCGCGGCCCACCAGGTCGGCGCGCGCGGCGGCCATCTCGCTCAGCCCCAGCCGGTCGGCGTACCGGATCACCGGGACCAGCAGCCCGTCGTCTACCGCCACCGCAATCCCCACATGCACATCCGCGTTGGCGGCGATGGTCCCGTTCTGCCAGGCCGCATTGACGCGCGGATGTCGCCGCAGCGTGTGCGCCACCAACTTGACCAGACAGTCCGTGATGGTCAGCTTGGCCTCGCTACGCGCCTGCGCCGCCTCGCGCCAGGCGACCAGCCCCGTCGCGTCCACCTCGCGGCCCAGGAAGAAATGCGGAACCGTCGTCCAGCTCTCGGTCAACCGCTCCGCCATGACCTTCCACATGCGCGACATGGGCACAGTCTGCGCCGCAGCGGCCGCGGGAACCGTGACGGGAATGGCCACCGGCGCGGCCGGCGCGCTTTGCGCCGCGACCACGTCACCGGCCAGGACTGCGCCGTCCGGCCCGCTCCCGACCAGCCCCGCCAGGTCGATCCCGGCCTCTTGAGCCAGCCGCCGCGCCTTGGGCGACGCCAGCACGCGCCCAGCCGGGAGCGTCGTCTCCTGGGCCGCGAGATAGGCCAGCACATCCTCTTTCTGGATGCGGCCCCCCGCGGGCTTGACCTGGCTCACGTCCACCCCGTGCCGCGCCGCTACCCGCGCGGCCAATGGGCTGATCGGCTGCGCCGGGCCGGCTGCCGCCGGCGCAGGCGCGGCCTCCGCGGGCGGCGCGACGGGCATAGCCGCCGCGGGAGCCACCCCGGCCACCACCTCGTCGGCCGCGGCGATCAGCGCGATCACGTGCCCGACCGGCACTTCGTCCCCCTCGCGCGCCGTGACCCGCCGCAGCACGCCCGACGCGGGCGCCTCGATCTCCACGTCCGTCTTGTCCGTGGCGACTTCCATCAGCGGCTCGCCTTTGGTCACCGTGTCGCCCTCTGCCTTGTGCCAGCGCAGCAGCGTCCCCGTCTCCTGGTTCATGCCCAACGCGGGCATATAGACTTCTTTTGCCATGTCCGCTGCCCCCGCCTAGGCTCGCCCGCATAGTGACTTGGCCACGGCAACCACGCGATCCGGCGTGGGCACGGTCAAGTCTTCCAGCGCGGGAGAAAAGGGCACGGGCACGTCCATCGCGCCCATGCGCTTGACCGGCGCATCCAGGTAATAGAACGCGCCGTCCGCGATGACCGACGCTATCTCGGCGGTCACACCGTACGCTTCATAGCCCTCGTCCACGACGATCACGCGGCTGGTCTTCTTGGCCGATTCGATCAGCGTCTTGCGGTCCAGCGGCAGGGTCGTGCGCGGGTCCACCACCTCGGCGCTGATGCCCGCGGACGCCAGTTGCTCCGCCGCGGCCAGCGCCACCTGCACCATGCTGGAGGTGGCGACGATGGTCACGTCCTCACCCGTCCGCTTGATGTCCGCTACGCCTAGCGGCAGGACGTATTCCTCGGTGGGGACCGGCCCCTTGGTTTGGTAGAACATCTTGTCCTCGAAGATGACGACCGGGTTCTCGTCGCGGATAGCGGCCTTCATCAGCCCCTTGGCATCGTAAGGCGTCGCCGGAATCGCCACCTTGAGGCCGGGAACATGGCTCACCCACGCGTGCAGCGACTGGGAGTGCTGCGCCGCCGAGCGCCGCGTTGCGCCTAACGTCGTGCGCAGCACCATCGGCACCTTGAGCTTGCCGCCGGACATATAGTGCGTCTTGGCCGCCTGATTGGCGAGTTGGTCCATGATCAGCGTTAGGAAGTCGCCGAACATGATGTCCACGATGGGACGCATCCCCGTCATGGCCGCGCCCACGCCCAGCCCGGTGATGCCTGCTTCGGAAATGGGCGAGTCGATGATCCGTTCCGTGCCGAACTCCTCCACGAGTCCCTTGAGCACCCGGAAGGCCGTACCCGTCTCGGCCACGTCTTCGCCGATGACAAAGATGCGCGGGTCACGCCGCATCTCCTCCCGGATCGCCTCGTTCACCGCTTCGGCATAGGTGATCTCGCGCGCCTGGGGATTTCGGATCGCGACACTGTACTGAGCTTCACGCATAGACATGTTGGTTCACCTCGGCGGGGTCAGGGAAGGGGGCCTGCAGGGCAAATTCGACCGCGACGTCGACCTCGCGGTGCACACTCTCGTCAATGCGCGCCAGGATGCCGGAATCCACGTGCAGTTCGGCGGT
>CAYJQA010000658.1:0-3057 GCA_964372065.1 uncultured Litorilinea sp. | reverse complement strand
TCCCGCTGCCGCTCAAGCTGCTCCAACAGGGGGTACGCGATGTGGTGCGGATCAGCGACGCGCGCATGAGCGGGACCAGCTACGGCACGGTGGTGCTGCACGCCGCGCCCGAAGCCGCCGCGGGCGGGCCGCTGGCCGTGGTCCGCGACGGCGACCCCATCCGCCTCAACGTGGCCGCACGGCGGTTGGACCTGCTCATCTCCGACGCCGAGCTACAGGCGCGCCTGGCCGCGTGGACGCCGCCGCTCCGCCGCTATGGCCGCGGCTATCCGCGGCTGTATATCGAGCACGTCCTCCAGGCGGACGAGGGCTGCGACTTCGACTTTCTGCGCCCCGCCGGTCCCGCCGACCTGGAACTGATCGAGCCGCAGGTGGGGCGGTCGTAGCCGCTTTCACCGCGCGCCATGACCGGCGAGGAAGCTTCCTCGCAGATCATGGCACAGGTCATGGGGGTAGGCGGTGGTCTAGAAGACGTAGATGTCGCAGTATAGCTCGCGGCCCGTCTCGTCGTCGTGCTTGCAAACGATGACCAGCTTGAAGTCGTCGCTCACATAGACCTTCCAGTAGGGCTGCGGCGCGGGTGGCTCCGTGGTGAGCCGGTTGCGAATCACCGACGTTTCCAGTTTGCGCTGCGTCTCGGCTTTGGTCAGGTGGATGACACCGTCATCCGCACTGCCCTTGGCATAGGCGGGACCGACGCTGGCGGCGGCGATGAACAGGGCGAACAACAGGGTCATAATGATCTTACGCATGGTGGTTTCTCCTTTTTGTTTGTGTGGCTCTGTGAGCCTCTTCGCTGTGTGACTGGCCAAAGAATAGCGTGCGTGGCGGGCGGCGACCATGCACGGGGTCACACGGCGGGTGTGCGCTCGCGCATAACCGGGCCGCTGTCATCACGCCTATCACCTCGAGTGTAGCAAGGGAGTCTTCATGTCACCCTCCATCACATTGCGCGGGGTCATCCCCGTCCTGCCGACGCCGTTTCACGCCGACGAGACGATCCACCCGGCGGCGCTGGAGCCGCTGGTAGACTTTGCCGTGCAGGCCGGCGTGGGCGCGGTCTGTCTGCCCGCCTATGCCGGCGAGTTCTACAAGCTGGCCGAGCGCGAACGCTATGCGCTGGTGCAAGCCGCGGTGCAGGCCGCCGCGGGTCGCATCCCGGTCATCGCGCAGTCTAACCACCCGGCGGCGCGCGTCGCCGCGGAGATCGCGCAGCGTAACGCCGACCTGGGCGCGGACGTGATCTCCTTCGCCATCCCGCGCGTCTTCAGCGTGACCCCCGCGGACCTGCTGGCCTACTGCGAGACGGTCTGCCGCGCCGTGGACCTGCCCATCCTCGTCCAGGACTTCAACCCCAGCGGCGCGACGGTGGACGCCGACTTCTGTTGCCGCCTGGCCGCCGTCTGCCCCAACTTCGCATATATCAAGCTGGAAGAACCGCTCATGGGCGGCAAGGTGGCCGCCATCCGCGCGGCGACGCAGGACGCCGTCGGCGTGCTGGAAGGCTGGGGCGGACTGTATATGCTGGAACTGCTCACCAGTGGGATCGTGGGGATCATGCCCGGTCTGGGCGTGGCGGACATCCTGGCGCGCGTCTGGGCGCTGGGCACGGCAGGGCAGTTGGACGCGGCCATGGACCTCTTTGAGAAGGTCATGCCGCAACTGGCCTTTGGGCTGCAAAACCTGGAGCTATTCTTGCACCTGGAGAAGCGGCTGCTGGTGCAGCGCGGGCTGCTGCCGGACGCCACCGTGCGCCGCGCCACCTTCACGCCTAACGCGGACTTGCTGGCCTACGGGGACTATCTGAACGCGCGGGTCATGCGGGCGGCGGCAGGAGCATCGCTTGCAGAGTCGCGGTGAGGCGTTGCAAGTCGGCGGCATCGAGACGGCCCAGTTGCTCTCGCACACGGTTACGATCAATGGCGCGCAACTGAAAGAGCAATAAGATTGACGGCTGGCTCAGCCTGTTTTCGACTGTCGGCTCGATTCGTAGCGTAAAAGGGAATCTCTGCGCCTGCAATTGCGATGTGAAAGGGGCAACCAACATAGTCGGCAGCAGGCGCAACTGTGGAACCGGCTCAATCATTACTGCGGGACGGCGACCGAATTGCTCTCTGCCTTCCTGACCGGCTTCGGGTCGGGGCAAATCAATCCAAAGATGTCCCCGTGCCCCATTTCACTCTAGTCCTTGCTCAAAGTTAAGCAAGGCTTCGTCGCTCAGTCCATCCCACTCATCGAACTCCTGCATCAGAGCATCGCGTTCGTCAGCAGTGTGTCCACTACCGGAACTGAGATACAGGTCCGATACCAGCGTGCCGACCATCCGCGAGCCTTCAATCGTGAAGCGATAGTAGCTCACAGACGGTTGACCCCATTGTCCTTCTCTAGATTCAGAGGTAACGTAAGGAGATCCGTCGCTGCGCGTGAGATGGGAGCGACTGGTCAGAGCCGGTGTCATGGTCTAGTTTCTCCGCTCAAGAAAGCAACGACAACCTGGTCAACGTAACGATCAACCTCTGCCAGCTTATCTTTGGCCTGGATCGGCATGTCCGGTTCGGTAGGAATCGGCCAGACGACCTGCGTCTCCACAAAGAGCTTGCGTGTATCGCGCAAGAAGGACTCGACTTTGACCTCGATCTGACGCTGCGGCACTTCTTCGGGTAACGTCGGCATGACCAAGCGAATGCCGCCCCCAAGTACTGGCCGCCCCCAAATACGCAGGCTCTCCGAACTTTGTCCCAAATGATCTTCCCAAATCTCTTGAAATGCGTGTTCGGCTGAGGACTCAAACAGATCGCGCAATGTGCAATCGCAATGCAAGAGCTGGCGATTGATGCTCGGCCAAACATCGGTGAACGCACCGATCGCGGACTCAACTTCTTCCGCATACATATCGATGTGGCTCGCCTCATTGGGTGCGACGATTAGCAATTGACCGACGCCGGGGGCGAGGGCGCTGACACTGATTTCAAGACGTGAAGGAGTCTCGCGCACAACGTTAAGCGCCCTCTGATCACTCTCCTGTATCGCAGAGAAATCGATGCCGCGATCCAAGAG
>CAYJQA010000657.1:0-3061 GCA_964372065.1 uncultured Litorilinea sp. | reverse complement strand
CCACTGCGTAAACGGAATGACGGCATTGGCCGTAAGTTGATCGGTGCGCTAAAATGTGTCGCGCAAATGAACTTGACGGCGGCAGGGGGCAATGCTATACTTTATAAACCGGCGCAGTGGCTCTGTGGCTGTAGGGTATGTGTGCCCTAATCCTGCGGCTGAGGGCCGGAGCGCCGTTTCTGTGTTTTACGGGGCCAGCTAGATAGCCTGCCCCAATCGTCTCTCACTAAGGAGCACATGCTTTACTGGAGAAGTCAAGTTTGAAGACGTCGGTACAAGACAGCACACGTATTAACCGGGCCATTCGTTCGCCCAAAGTCCGCGTAATTGGCGCGGATGGCCAGCAGTTGGGCATCATGTCTTCGCGCGAGGCCTTGTCCATCGCCGAAGAACAGGAACTCGATCTAGTCGAAGTTGCGCCGAACGCCGATCCGCCGGTTTGCCGGCTATTGGATTACGGCAAGTATCTGTATGAGAAGCAGAAGCGCGAGCGCGAGTCGCGCAAAGCACAGAAGCAGATCGAGGTCAAGGAAGTCCGTCTGCGGCCGAAGACCGACGAACACGACATCCAGGTTGTTCTGACCAAGATTCGTAAGTTCGCCAAAGAAGGGGCGAAGATCCGCGTGCGGATTCGTTTCCGCGGGCGGGAAATCTATCACCCAGAGGTGGCCCAAGACTTGTTGGATCGGGTAGCCAATGACGTGCAAGACATTGTGACCGTCGAGGCGAAAGCCATCCTCGATGGACGCAGCATGGTGATGGTATTGGCCCCGTCTGAGTAGTTGGTTGGGTTAGGCGTCGAGTCTGGTCGAACCGATTCGCTACAAATAACGGGCGACAGCCCGTTTTTGTATGGCTGCCAGGGCCGTCTCTGCCGGGACGGTGACAGGGAATCGAACGTAACAGGAACGCAAGAACAGGAGGCATCATGCCCAAGCTAAAGACCCACAAGGGTACGGCGAAGCGCTTCCGCATGACCAAGACGGGGAAGGTGATGCGGCTGAAGGCTGGTCGCTCACATCTTCGCCGCAAGAAGCGCAGCAGTCTGAACAGTGATTTCCGCCACGTCGTGACGACCACGGTGAAGGCCACCGTGAAGAAGGTCAAGATGTTGGCCGGGAAAGCCGCCGAGTAATCGGCGCGCAGGTAAATCGAGTCAAACTAAGTACGTGATCGGCTCCACAAGTGACCTGCCTAGTGCAGAGTCCGCCCTCACGGAAGGAGAGTGAATCATGCCACGGTCTCGACCGAAGGTATACGCCCATCAGCGGCACAAGAAGGTTCTGAAGTTTACCAAGGGGCAATCCGGCTCCAAGCGCCTTTTGTTCCGCCGCGCCAATGAGGCGATGCTCAAGTCTTTGTTCTATGCGTTCCGCGACCGCCGCAACCGCAAGCGCGATTTCCGCCGCCTGTGGATTACGCGCATCAACGCGGCCACACGGCTGAGTGGACTGAGCTACAGTAAGTTCGTCCACGGGCTAAAGCTCGCCAACGTGCAGGTGGACCGCAAGGTCCTCGCCGACATCGCGGTGCGCGATGCGGCGACCTTTGCCAAGCTCACCGAACTGGCGAAGTCGCAGTTGGCCTAGCGCGGCAGCTGTACCCGATTCCTTCCGGCAGCATGACGGCAGGGGCCTCTGTGGCTCCTGCCGTTGTATTTCCGGCATCCACCGCCTGAGGGGGCGAGAGGGCACACCGTGATCACATCCGGCGCAAACCCACGGCTGCGCGAGGCGCGCAAGCTGCAACGGCGGCGCGAGCGGCGCGCCCAGGGCCGTGTGCTGATCGAGGGCGTGCGGCTGGTGCGCGATGCGCTGGCGGCAGGGGCCGCGGTGCTCCAGCTTTTCTATGTCGCCGAGCGCGTCGCGACGCAGCCGGCCCTGGCCGAGGTTGTGGCGTGGGCGGAACGCCGCGGCGCGGAACTGCTGGCGTGCACGCCGGAGACCTTCGCCACGTTGAGCGACACGGTCACGCCGCAAGGGGTGGCGGCGGTCGCGCGCCTGCCCGACCTGGCCTGGCCCACGCCGCCCGCCCGGCTCTTGATCTTGGACCGCGTGCGCGACCCCGGCAACGCGGGCACGCTGCTGCGGACGGCGGAGGCGGCGGGCGTGCCCGGGGTGGTCTTTGGGCCGGAGACGGTGGACCCGTATAACGACAAGGTGTTGCGCGCCGGCATGGGCGCGCATTTTCGCGTGCCGGTACGTGAGGCCGCGGCGTGGGACGCCATCACCGCGTGGCTGGCACCGGAGCAGCCGGTCTATGTGGCCGAGGCGTCGGCGGCGCTGCTGTATGATGAGGTGGACTGGCGTGACGCCGCGTTGGTGGTGGGCGGCGAGGCGGAAGGGGCGAGCGAAGCCGCGCGGCGGCGCGCCGTCCCCGTCGCCATCCCCATGGCGGGGCGCGTGGAATCGCTCAATGCGGCCGTAGCGGGTGCGGTGATGCTGTTTGAGGCCGCACGGCGAGAACGCTTGTCAAAAAAGATTGCAGGCTCGACTGGGTAGTGTACCTTGACAGGTGGAAATTCAAGTTGCATTGAAGGTATGGATTTGTTGGGTAATCATGCTGACGAGTCCTTGGTCGGAATGGAGGGCTGCAGCACGGCGGAGACGAGCCCGCAGGGTTCGGTTGAAACGTTCTAGGCGACTGGTGGTGCGGAGATGGCGTACCGCATAGAGTGAACTGAGTTGGTAAAAGGCTAAGGTGGCCCGGAAGTCACGGCGCAAGGCGGCCACGGCTTGCGGCTGAGTGTGGCGAAAGTCACGGACGACGTGAAGGTAACGACGCAAGGCGGTCGCCAACTGTTTGGCTTGCCAGATGGCGCGGAACTCCTTGAGGATGGCTTTGCGGCGTGCGCTACGCTGGTGCCGCGTCAGACCGCTGGGGAGTTGAATGGCATCGGCGATATTACGGAGCTTGTGAAAGAGACGGCGTTGGGTGGGGGCGTCGAAATGGACGGTCTGGAGCGCCCCACACAGTCCTGCCCCGCCGTCATGGATGATGAGTTGCAGCTAGCCACATATCACTTTGGACGTTAACAAGAGAAGAAGGCTGGTGCAAAGGG
>CAYJQA010000656.1:0-3063 GCA_964372065.1 uncultured Litorilinea sp. | reverse complement strand
GAGCGACTGCGGGCATTGAGGGGACACACAGAGAAGGGATCGAGTGATGAGCGACAACGGACAGCACGCGAACGGAGCGTACGGCGCGCAGACCGGAACCTTTGCCGTCAAGGCGGGGTTGGCTCAGATGTTAAAGGGCGGCGTGATCATGGATGTGGTGACCGCCGAGCATGCCCGCATCGCCGAAGAGGCGGGCGCGTGCGCGGTGATGGCGCTGGAGCGCGTGCCCGCGGACATCCGCAAGAACGGCGGCGTGGCGCGCATGAGCGACCCCAAGCTGATCAAGGAGATCATCGCGTCCGTGACCATCCCGGTCATGGCGAAGGCGCGTATCGGTCACTTTGTCGAGGCGCAGATTTTGGAAGCGTTGGGCGTCGATTACATTGACGAGAGCGAAGTGCTGACCCCCGCGGACGAAGAGCACCACATCAACAAGCACAAGTTTTCGGTGCCGTTTGTGTGTGGCTGTCGCAACCTGGGTGAGGCGCTGCGGCGCATTGCCGAAGGCGCGGCCATGATCCGCACCAAGGGCGAAGCGGGCACGGGCAATGTGGTCGAGGCGGTGCGCCATGCGCGCACGGTCAACGGCGACATCCGCCGCATCCAGAACATGGACGAGGACGAGCTTTTCGCCTTTGCCAAGGAGATCCAAGCGCCCTATGCGTTGGTCAAGCAGACGGCGGAGTTGGGGCGGCTGCCGGTGGTGAACTTTGCTGCGGGCGGCGTGGCGACCCCGGCGGACGCGGCGCTGATGATGCAGTTGGGCGTGGACGGCGTCTTTGTGGGGTCGGGCATCTTCAAGAGCGGCAATCCGGCCAAGCGCGCCAAGGCGATTGTGCAGGCCGTGACCCACTTCAACGACCCCAAGATTCTGGCCGAGGTGAGCGAAGACCTGGGTGAGCCGATGGTCGGCATCAACCTGGACACGCTCTCCGAAGAGGAGAAGATGGCCCATCGCGGCTGGTAGCATGAGCGACACACGGCGGCCCAGGGTCGGCGTTTTGGCGCTGCAAGGGGCCTTTAGCGAGCATGTGGCGATGCTGCGGCGGGCGGGCGCGGACGCGGTCGAGGTCCGCAAGCCGGAGCAACTGGACGGGCTGGATGGGCTGATCATTCCCGGCGGCGAAAGCACGACCATGGGACTGGTCGCCGAACGCTGGGGTCTGGTGGAGCCGCTGCGGGCATGGGTGCATGGCGGGCGGCCCACCTGGGGGACGTGCGCCGGGATGATCCTGCTGGCGGAACGGGCGACCGGCCAAAAGCTGGGCGGCCAACCGCTGTTGGGTGGGCTGGACGTGACGGTCAACCGCAACTACTTTGGCCGCCAGGTGGACAGCTTCGAGACGACGCTGACGGTGGCGGGCTTTGAGCCGCCGGAGTGCCCGGCCGTCTTTATCCGCGCGCCGGGGATCACCGCGGTGGGGCCGGGCGTCGAGGTGCTGGCGCAATTGCCGGGGCCGGTCATTGTGGCCGTGCGGCAAGGCGTGATTCTGGCGACCGCGTTCCACCCGGAACTGACGCCCGATCTGCGCTGGCATCAAATGTTTTTGGAGATGCTGCCTCAACCGGCGTAGCGGGTTCCGACAAGCGAACAACGGCTATGGGGACGGACGCGCGGTTGCGTTCGTCCCTTTGCTTTGACTTGGCCGGTCACGGCCGCCCGGTGGCACGCCCGCCGATCACGGACCTTTGCGGTCAATTTGACACCAGGGGCAAAGAATCGTATAGTCCCCCTTGCAGCAAGCCCTTGATGTGCCGCTGTGATCCCCGGCGGGCAGGGCTTGTGAAGCGGGGGCGGGACTGCTGCCAAGTCCCCCGGGATGCGTGCTTGCCTCTCAAGCACGGGACCATCCCACCGACATACGGCCCGCCGAGCGCAGACCCTCCTGGGGCTGCCGGGCGGGTTTTTGATGGCTTGCGTCCATCCGCAAGTCGGACCTGTCTAACCTGTATCGTCGCTGCCGGAGTCGAAGCCGCCCATGTCCCAACCAAGCAAAGAGTCTGCGGTAGAACTGCGCGATCTCGTCAAAGAGTACCAGGACCCCAACGGCGAGACGGTGGTAGCGGTGGATCACGTCAACTTGACAATCCTGGACGACGAGTTCTTCTCCCTCTTGGGGCCGAGCGGCTGCGGCAAGACGACGACGCTGCGCATGATCGCCGGGCTGGACATTCCGACCAGCGGCCAAATTGTCCTCTATGGGCAGGACGTGACCATGCAGCCCGCGTATCGCCGCCCGGTCAACACGGTCTTTCAACGCTATGCGCTGTTTCCGCACATGAGCGTGCGCGACAATGTAGCGTTCGGGCTGCGGATGCGGCGCATCGCCAAGAGCGAGATTGACGGCCGCGTGAACGAGATGCTCAAGTTGGTGCGGCTGGAGCGCCAGGGCGACCGGCGACCGGGCCAATTATCGGGTGGGCAGCAGCAGCGGGTGGCGCTGGCGCGGGCGCTGGTCAACGAGCCGGAAGTGCTGCTCTTGGACGAGCCGCTGGGCGCGCTGGACCTGAAGCTGCGCCAGGCCATGCAGGAAGAACTGAAGCGCATCCAGCGTGAGGTGGGCATCACGTTTATCTACGTGACCCACGACCAAGAAGAAGCGCTGACCATGTCCGACCGCATTGCGGTGATGAACGAGGGCGTGGTGCTCCAGGTGGACAAGCCGTATGACCTCTACGAGGAGCCTAAGACGCGCTTTGTGGCGGACTTCATCGGCGAGACGAATTTCCTCACGGCCGTGGTCGTGGACAACGACGATGAGTTGACGCACGTGCGGCTGGACAGTGGGCAGTTGGCGCATGTGGTCCATGAGGGCAAAAAGCTGCCCGTAGACGTCAAGGTCAGTCTAGCGATCCGGCCCGAAAAGATTTTCGTGGGCGCGGGCACACCGCCGCAGGTTCGCAATGTCTTTGGCGGGATTGTGAAGAACATCGTCTATTTCGGGACGGATACCTATTATGATGTGGAACTGCCGGGCCAGGTGATGGTGACGGCGCGCCAGCAGAACGAGGACTATACGGGGACCGCGGCGCAGGTCGGCCTGGGCGATGAGGTCTATGTGG
>CAYJQA010000655.1:0-3073 GCA_964372065.1 uncultured Litorilinea sp. | reverse complement strand
TATGCTGCGGGCTACCCGGTCGCCGCGGCCCTGGTCGCCGTGACAGGCGGCGCAGTTCTGTTGATACAGGCTCCGGCCCGCGGTCAGGGCGTCGGGCGTCGCCGCCCCTTGCCAGAGGAACGCGACCAGCGCCCACAGGTCGGCTTCAGGCAGCGTCTGCGCCGCGGCCAGACCGGGCAGGTCGCCCGTCTGCAACCGCTGTCGCGCCGCGGCCGGGGTCACGTTGGGCCAGCCGAGCGCGGCCAGTGCGGCCGCCGGGGTCGTGGCGGGCGCGGCCTGCCGCCACCACGCCGCGCCGGTGGCCGGTCGTGGCGGCGCGCTGGGAGCCACGACGCTGCTGTGCGGCATGTCCAGCTCATGCGGCGCAACCGCGATGGCGTAGCGCGCCGGCAACTGCGGATAGGTCAGCGGGGCGTCCGGTGCGGTGGGGTCATAGACCTCGATCACCGTTCGCATCCGCCAGTGGAACGGGCTGCACCAGGTCGTGCAGTAGAGCACGTAGCGGCCCGGTGCGGGGGCCGTGAAACGCACGGTCGTGGCGTCGCCGGGCTGTAGCGCGACATTGCTCGCCACGTCCGTGTGGGCCAGCGCAAAGGTATGCACGCCGCCCCGGCTGTGGACGGTCAGGTCGACGGTACGACCGCTTGCCACGCGTAGCCCCTCGCCCTGCCAGCCGCCCTCTTCGGCGACCGCGGCCCACACATGCAGCGCCACCGGGCGCAACGCCAAGATCGCCTGCCAGTCCAAAACGAAGCGGTAGACAGCCATCGCCAGCACGGCCGCCGCCAGCAGATAGGCGGCCGTGCGCGCCAGCCTGCCGGTAGGCGGCGGGCCGGGCCAAGCGAGGTTGGGGTCAGCCGGCGTAGTGCGTAACGTGGTCATGGTAGGCAGCCTGTCTTGGGGGCGCGGCTACTGGACGACGGGCGCGGTGTCGGTCGGTGGGCCGAACCGGCTGTAATCGGCATCCACTTGGGCGCGGATCTCGGCCACCGAGAGACCGCGCTCCAGACCGCGCCGTGCATCCTGGGCAATATCCACACAGATGCCGCAGCCCAGCGCATGGCTGTCGGCTTGGCCGCTATCTTGCCAGAAGCAATGATAGTTGGACATGTGCCCCATCCCGCCACAGCCGCAGTAGCAGGGCAATTGTTGCAGCACCTCGGCGTTGGCCGCGGCAAAGCGATAGGCGTTGCGCACCACGGCGGGCGCTTGCTGGACCGCGTGGGGCATGGCGTCCATCGCGGCCAGATAGACCGGGTGGGCCTCCGCGCTGCGCGCGGCATTGCATCCGGCCAGACTTGCGCCGAGCAGAACGAGGATGAGGACAATGGAGAGTCTATGCAGTGGTCGCATGGGTGCGCCCTTTCGTCGTGGATCGCGTTCATCCGCCAGGCCAGGCTGCCCGGCGTGCGATCACGAGCATAGCGCGGGCGCGGCCAGAGCAGGCGCGCCCACCCGCGCATTGCGGGCAAGCACAATGGCGCGTGGCGTACCTGGTCGGTTGGCTAGGGGCGACGGCGGGCCGGTTGGAAGGCGAGCATCAACCCGATATTCGCCGCGACCTCACCCCGTTCATTGCGCCGGACCAACTCCATTTCCTCAAGCCGGTCAAGGTCGCGTTGGACGGTCTTGTCGCTGCGCCCGGCATAGGCTTCGGCGACACGCGGCGAAACATGGCGGACCTTGGCCGGCGGCACGGGACCCGTTTGATCGGTGAGGTCCAGGACCAGATCGCGGCGTCGCCGGTCCGTGGTCGAGTCCAGATCGCGGAACACCGCATAGATGTAATCATGCCAGTGTACCAACAATTGCTGGGCGTCAACGACGCGAATCTGCTCGCGCAGTTCATCCACAAAACCGCGCACCGCATAGGCAATGAACGGCTCCAGGTCGCCGCCGTTCATACTGGCGCGATCCAGTTGGCGGTAATACTCGGTACGGGTGTGGTTGTAGTGGTTGCTGAGGAGTTGCGCCGCCACCGAAGGAACGCCGTGGGCCAGCAAAATCTGGAACTCGATCAACCGCGCGGTACGCCCGTTGCCGTCGCCAAAGGGGTGAATCCATGCAAAGTAGACATGGGCGATGATGGCTTTGAGGATACCGTAGAGGATGGTGTCTTCGCCGGGCACGTTGAAGTCGTGGTTGAGCCAGGCGCAGTATTTGTCCAGCAGTTGCAGGCAGTCCGCCGGGTCAGGCGCTTTGTAGTGGCCGACGCTCACCGGGTAGGTGCGTACCTCGCCGGGGACCACATGGGGGTCAAGCGGAAGGTCCCGCAAGACCAGCCGGTTGAACGCCTGGATGCGTTCCACGGACAAGGCGACGTCGTTATTGCCCGCCGTCATCTCGTGCAGAATGGCGGTGCACGCAGCCAGAATGTTGTCTACCTCCTGGCCCAAATACGCCTGGGATGGCGGCAGCGACAATTCGCCCTGGATCCGCCGGCGGACCTGCTGCTCGGTGAGCGTGTTGCCCTCGATGGCCGTCGTCGCGAGGACGCCTTTGGCGAGGTAGACTTGGTGAAGTTCCTGCGCAAAGGCCGGTTTGAGGGGGACGCTGGTGAGATGGTCACATTTGGACTGCGCCTCGCCCAAGCGAATCCATATCAAGTGGCTGAGCCGTTTCAAATCGACGTGAAATGTGATCCACGGATGCGTCTGTTGGTATGGCATAGAGTTTGTCCGAGTTCTTGTCCAAAATACTGACCAAGTTTGTGGCTAGACGCTGCCGGACTACGGAGCCTTTCTACTTGAGTAATCTTACCACCCTGCGAAGGGTGGTCAAGTCGCCCGTCTTACAGATTGGACGCAGTTATCGGTTAATTGGATACGCTTCTGGCACAAATCTTGTCCAAATTGATGGGCGTGGGTATGGGGCGAAGCCGGCGCCAATAACAACCGCGCCGCCAAGGTAGGTCCCAAGCGGCGCGGTATCTAGTTGCTACGCTGTCATGGCGCAGGCGCGCCTTGCTTACAGCATTACTGGATGCGGTAGAGCACTAGCTCGGTATCGCCAAAGATTTCGACCGACTCTTCGACCAACCAGAGCGAGAGATCGTCCGGGTCCTCTTCAAAGG
>CAYJQA010000654.1:0-3074 GCA_964372065.1 uncultured Litorilinea sp. | reverse complement strand
TGCTGCTGTTCCTGCTCATCCTGCTCTATCAGGTCGATTTTCGGATGGGCGTTGCCGGGCTGCTGCTGTCGCTGCTGGTGATGATCATGTTCCGCCACTATTGGGTTGCCGTCAGTATCATCGTGGTTAACCTGCTGCTCGTGCCCTTTTTTGCCACCACCTACGACGTTTTCGCGCAGGGGCGCTTTTTCCCCTACCGGCCGTATATCGAGCAGGTCGATGCGCTGATCAATCCCTACGTGGTTTATCAGGACGATGCCCCCAACGGCTGGTGCAACACGCTGCTGTTCCCCGTTGAGCTTTTTAGCTGGCCGGTGACGGTCATCCCCGAAGGGATCGGCGTGAGCATGTACTACACCATCGACGATCTCCCGCTCCCGGCGAAGTCGAAATATCTTGTGCTGACGGAGAGCAATTACGCGCGTCTCAGCGAGGGCCAGACCCTTGAGCCGCTGAGCCACCAGTCGATCGGGTTGTTTTCCGAAGAGGTGGGGCTTTATCTCAATCGCAGCGCGCAGTGCGGCTGACGCCGCCGCGTGAGTGACGGAGAAACGCCGGCTTTTTTAAGCCCCTCCCTCTTCACGGGGGAGGGGTTTGGGGTGGGGGGCTTCTGCCCGCAGCACCAAGCGCACCACTCTGCTGCTTGTCTCCCCTCTCCAACCCCGATTGGAGAGGGGCCGGGGGTGAGGTCGCTTGTAAGCCGGATGCGGCAGCGATTCATGGTGCTGCTGCCGTGCCTTGAAGGAGGGAAACCGGGTGGTTTTAGCAAATGATACCCGTCCAGAGGTGGCCCCGCACGACGCGGTGCGCCGCCAGCCTGGCCCGTTTCTCGCCCGCTATTGGGTAGAGGGGCTTTTTTTGGTGCTGACCCTCATCCTGACGGCGGGCCTGTACGCGGTCGCCTTCAGCCGCTATCCCGACTTCATCGGGGACTACGATTTCCACATCCGCCTCGCGCTGGAGATGAAGGACACCACCTCGCTCAAGGCGGCGCACTTCCTCTATCACGCGTTCGTCGCCCTGGTGGACACGCTCGTCCCGAACCTGTCGATCCGGTCCCTGATCCTGATCTCGACCCTGACCTGGCGTGTGTTGTTTGCGGCAGTGATCTTCGTGCTGGGGCGCATCACGTGGGGCAGGGCGCTCAGCCTGCACGCGGGCTTCGGCCTCATGCTGCTGACGCTGTGCTGCCTCGTCGTCGGGCCGATCACGGTGACGACCTGGGAGAAGGGCGACCTGTACCTGGGTTATGTGCCGCTCAACCCGCTGCACAACCCGACCGCGCTGGTTCTGGCCCCCTTCGCACTGTTGGCCGCCTGGATGGCCGCGCGCCTGCTGTTCCCCGTCCCGGATCAGGTCGTTACCCCGCGCGAGACGGCGGCCACCGCTGCCCTGATCGTGCTCTCCGCGCTCGCCAAGCCCAACTACGTGATCGCGCTGCTTCCGGCGGCGGGCCTCATCACCGCCTACCGCCTCTGGCGCAAGCAGCCGGTCCGGCTCAAGCCGGTGATCTGGGGCATCGCGATCCCGTCAGTGGCCGTGCTCATCTGGCAGTACGCCTTCACCTACATGTTCGAGCCGTACGACTACGGCGTGCCCACCACCGGCAGCACCATCGCTTTCGCTCCGCTCGAAATCATGGAAGCCTTTGCGCGCGGCAGCAATATGCCGGTGCTGTTCGTGTCGTCGATTGCGTTTCCAACCCTGGTTTATGTGATGTACTTCAGAGCCGCGGTCCGCGACCGCTTTTTGACCCTGTCCCTGGTCGTCTTCCTCGTTGGCGCGTTTTACACCTATTTCCTGGCCGAGACGGGCTACCGGCGCGGGCATGGCAATTTCACGTGGAGCGGCCAGATCGCGCTGCTGATCTGGACCATCGCCGCACTCTTTTTTATGGTGCGCCAGAACCGGCCCACCCTGTTTGGCCGGGGACCGGGGATGCAGGCGCGCGCCGTGATCGCCTATGCCGCGTTCGCCCTGCAGGTGCTGTGCGGCCTGCTGTGGGTCGCCATGTTCGGTCGCGACTATTGGGTGTGAGTTCCCCTCAGTGCAGGGCAAGCGCAGATGACAACCTTCCAGACATTTGTATTCGACCTGGCCAACGAGAAGGCCCTGACGCTGGCGGACCTGTTCCAGCCCGGCACGGACCCGCTGGCCGTGATCGCTCCGCTCGCGAGGCAGAAGGTCACCGAGCAGATCAGCGAGATTACCGACGTCGACTGGATCGCGCAGGGCACCGCCCCCGATCCGGCCAATTACGCGAACTGGGTCGTGACGCCGGACGCGCTGGTCTTCTTCTTCGAGCCGTACCAGGTGGCCGCCGGGCCGCAGACGGTTAGCATTCCGTGGGGCGAGCTGGACGGGCTGGCGGAGCCGTTCGCCAGCAGCGCCGCAAGCTGACGCGAGGTTATGATGAGGTTAAAGAGGGCGCAGACGCGCCCTCTTTTTTGTTTAAAGATTTTTAACTGGTTAAGCGTTTTTAACCGTTTTCGGCCTCTGGCGCATCCACCGCGCGGTGCGCCTGCAGGGCAGGGGTTTAAATGATGCCTCCCCCAAACCGGCGGGCGATTTGAGGGAGGGCTAACAGGATCAACCGATCCTGACCGCATTATCGGGGCGTATGGTTAGATGACCCCGAGCAGGAACAGAAGGATCAAAATCAACAGGACCGCCCCCAGACCGCTGCTCGGATAGTAGCCCCACCCACGGCTGTACGGCCAGGACGGCAGCGCCGCCAGCGCCAGGATGAGGACCAACAGCAGTAATAACAACATGATATTTCTCCTTCATGCAGGCGCGGGCCCGCCGTGCAGCTCACGTTTCCTATCACGATAGTATGTTGAGCATACGCGAAAACCGGCGGCGGCTGATGCCCCACCCGGCGCAATTTTCGGTGGGAGAAATGGCGGAAACTCACCGTGCCATCTGGCCCCCTGCGTATAGGCCAGGCGGGCAGTCGGGGCCGGGGCGAGAGAGGCGGTTCGCCGTTAGTGGTCAGGAGTCAGCGAAAGGCAGCAAAGGCAGCGAAGCGAGTGAGAGCGTGAACAGGGCCAGGCGGTGGACCGGGGTAGACC
>CAYJQA010000653.1:0-3079 GCA_964372065.1 uncultured Litorilinea sp. | reverse complement strand
CGGGCCCCGGCCCAAAGCTGCCCCGGGCCCCGCGGCGCTACAGTGGGAGACGGTGACATGCAGTTGCTTTTCTTGGGTACGGCGGCTTCGGAAGGGTTCCCCGATGCGTTTTGCGTCTGCGCCAACTGCCAAGCTGCGCGCGCCGCGGGCGGGCGCAGCCTACGCAAGCGCAGTTCGGTGTTGATCGACGACGAACTGCTGATCGACCTCGGCCCGGACCTGATGGCCGCGGCCATGCAGCACGGCGTCAACTTGGCCGGGGTGCGCTACTGTCTGCAAACGCACGAACATCACGACCACCTGGACCCCAGCCATTTCCACTCGCGCAGCCGTTTCTGCGGTGTGTACGGCAACCCGCGGCTGCACTACTATGCGTCGCAGCGTGCGCTGGACCGGATCGTGACCATGTCCGCAGACCTGGCGGGTCAGGCCCTGACCGATCCCGCGGTGGGCGATGCGCTCAACTTGACGGCCACACCGGTCGCGCCGGGCCAACACTTGACGGTGGGGCCGTATCACGTCCTCAGCCTGCCCGCGGCCCACGCGCCGGAGACCACCGCGCTGCTCTACCTGGTCGAGCGCGCCGGCCGCCGCGTGCTCTACGCCACCGACACGAGCGAACTGCCGCCCGCGGCGTGGGCGGCGTTGGTCGCGCATGGGCAGCCCATCCACGCCGCCGTCTTTGACCACACCTTCGGCATGGCGGGACGCAGCGACGGTCACATGAACCATGCCCAGGTGGAGGAGCAGATCGCACGGCTGCGCGAGCTGGGTCTGCTGGCCGCCGACGCCCAGCTCTACGCGACCCACTTGGGCCATCACAGCCACCCCACCCACGAGGCAGTCGCCGCCTACACCGCCCCGCGCGGCTATGCGCCCGCCTACGACGGCCTGCGTGTGACGGTGTAGGGGTTCGCGCAAAGCGTGCCCTGAGCGCAGCGGCGCGCTGGGCAGTGGACAAAGGGGATGCGGCGCGCCCAGGGGGCGGGAGTTCCGGCCACTCGTAGACGCCGCTGGTCAGACGGGGATGCGGCGCGCCCAGGGGGCGGGAACCCTGTGGGTGCGACCTCAGCATGACCAATGCTGCCGACCGCTGCTCCTTCTGCTTGGCGTCTGTGCGCTCTTTGCGTGAGATCTCTCCCGCCGTCACCGGCGCAAAAAACGTCATAATAGGCATGTAAAAGCGATTTGCACGGCCCTGCGATGTGTGCTATACCTATCCTATGCGGCGCGATTGTCTGCCCCAAGCGGCTCCGGTTCGCGCAGCAGCGGTGGGTTCACCACCGGCAACGTTCCCTAAGCGACCCCTTACAATCTAATAGTTTTGTGGTGTTCCCCTTTTGCCAAAGGAAAGGTGGAGTATGAATAACCCGATGTTAAACCGTCGGACGTTCCTGAAGTATGCCGCGATGAGCGCCGGTGGCGCTATGCTCGCGGCCTGTGCCGCGCCCGCCGCGGCTCCGGGCGCAGCCCCCGCCGCCGAAGCACCGGCCGGGGCAGCCGACAAAGGTAAGTTGGAGGTCTTCTCGTGGTGGACTGCCGGTGGTGAGGTCGAAGGGCTGAATGGCCTCTTCAAGATCTACGAGCGAGACTATCCGGGTGTCGAGATCATCAATGCGGCCCTCGCGGCGCAGGGCGCCGGTCAGGGCGGCGAGATGAAGGCGCTGCTCGAAACCCGCATGATGGGCGGCGATCCGCCCGAGAGCTTCCAGGTGCATCTAGGCCGTGAGTTGGTCGACAGCCACGTGATTGCCGGTCGCATGGAACCCCTGGACGACCTGTACGCCGAGGAAGGCTTCGCCGATGTCTTCCCCGCCGACCTGATGAACGTCATTCTCTACGACGGTCATCCATGGTCCGTGCCCGTCAACATTCACCGCTCGAACCTGATGTGGTATCGCCCGGCTATGCTCGAGGCCATCGGCGCCACCGAGCTGCCCAAAGACTGGGATGAGTTCCTGGTGATGGCGGAAGCGTGGAAGGCCAAGGGGATGCCGGCGATTGCGCTTGCCGGCGCCGGTGGCGGCGGCAACGGCCAGACGATGGAGTGCATCATCCTGTCGGTCTATGGCGCCGAGGACTGGCCCAAGCTATTCGACGGCACGCTGGATTGGTCCGACGAGCGCATGACTCATGCACTCGAGATCATGAACAAGCTCTATGACTACGCCCAGCCCGACTACTTGAGCCAAAGCGGGACGGCCGTCAACGATGTCATGATGAACGACGACGGCCCGTTCGGGTTTATCAATGGCGACTGGGTGCACGGCTACTTCAAGTCCAAGGAGTTCAAGGATTACAAGTGGGCGGCCAGCCCCGGCACCGACGGCCTCTACCTGCTGTTGTCCGACTCCTTCGGCCTGCCCAAGGGTGTGAAGTTCCGCGAGAACGCGCTCAACTGGCTGCGGGTTTGCGGCTCGAAAGAGGGCCAGGACGTCTTCAACCCGATCAAGGGCTCGATCCCGGCGCGCATCGACGGCGATGTGAGCCTGTACGACGAGTACCAACTGTCGGCCATGGAAGACTGGAAGACCAACACCCTGGTCGGCAGCCTCCAGCACGGCGCGGCCGCCAAGCAGAGCTTCTTGGTGGACTACGACCAGGTGCTCAACGACATGATCGCGAGCAGAGACGTCGCGGCAACCCAGGCAGCCTTGGTTGCGGCGGTGGAGGAAGCAGCTTTTGGCCAATAGAACGGTTTCTGTTGGGGGGGAGCGCGGCCTGGCCGCCTCCCCTCCCCCCCACACCACGCGCAGCCGGTGGCGGTGGCTGCGTACCGACATGGCCCTCGCCGTCTTGGTGATCTTGCCCTCGATCATCGCGGTGGCGGTCTTTGTCTACGGCTTCATCGCCTGGACGTTCTACATCTCGATGACGGACTGGAAGAGTTCGGTCGTCGACTTCACCTTTGTGGGGCTGAAGAACTGGGTGCGCCTGGTCAACACCACCCGCTTCCAGATGGATCTGCGGAATCTGCTGTTGTATGCCATTGGCTTCATGACCCAATGCATCGTCATCGGGTTCACGCTGGCCTCGCTGCTGGATCAGAAGATCAAAGGTGAAGCTTTCTTCCGTAGGC
>CAYJQA010000652.1:0-3089 GCA_964372065.1 uncultured Litorilinea sp. | reverse complement strand
GGGCTGACGGTCGCGGTCTATGAGGCGTATAACGAGGTCGAGGAAGCCGCCTATGTGGCGGACGAGATCCAGCGCCTCGTGGGGAGCCGGACCATTGGCCTGGGCGATGTGGCGGTGATGTACCGCACCAACGCCCAGAGCCGCGCGCTGGAAGAGACGTTCATCAACCGCCAGATGAAGTACAAAGTGGTGGGCGGGACGCGCTTCTATGAGCGCAAAGAGATCAAGGACACGCTGGCCTATCTGCGATTGGTGCATAATCCAGCAGATACGGTGGCGATGGACCGTGTGATCAACGAGCCGGCGCGCGGGATCGGCCCCAAGACGCTGGAACTGCTCAAGGCGTGGGCGCGGCAGTTGGCGGTCAGCGATTTTGTGGCGCTGCAGGTGCTGCATCACGGGGCCGCGAAGATCACGCAGGAGCAACTGGTCTATCTGCCGCCCGCGGCCTATGACGCGCCGCCGTTGGGCAAACGCGCGGAACATGCCCTGGTCGATTTCGCCGCGCTGTGGGAGGGGTGGCTCGAACGGCTGCGCCACAGCCGCTATGAGAGCGTGGCCGATCTGCTGGACGCCATCTTGCAGGAATCCGGCTATGAGGCGGCGCTGCGCGACGGCACAGACGACGGCGAGGAACGGTTCGCCAACGTGCAGGAGTTGCGCGGCGTAGCCGCGGGCTATTTCCAGGGGATGGTCGGCCTGGAGGTCGGGCAAACGCCGCTGGCGCTCTTCCTTGAGGAAATCAGTTTGGTCAGCGATGCGGATGAACTGGATGAAGGGCTGGGCGCGGTGACGCTCATGACGCTGCACACCGCCAAGGGGCTGGAGTTTCCGGTCGTCTTTATCGTGGGGATGGAAGACGGCATCTTGCCGCACAGCCGGAGTATTGACTCGGGCGACGCGGAAGACATGGACGAGGAGCGCCGCCTGTGTTATGTGGGCATCACACGGGCCAAGCGCCGTCTCTACTTCACGCACGCATTTAAGCGCGGCCTGTGGGGGACCAGCGAAATCCAGAAACCCAGCCGCTTCTACGATGAGATTCCCGCCGAGTTGCTTACCGGGATGGTGGACCGGCGGACGCGGCGCGAGAACGCCTATCAGAAGGCGTCGCAATGGGGCGATGACGAGCCGGTGGCCCGCGGACGCCGCCGGGTGGAGACATCCCCGAGCAGCGCGAGCCAGCGGGAGGGGGCCGGCCG
Source organism: uncultured Litorilinea sp. (assembly GCA_964372065.1). Lineage (GTDB taxonomy): Bacteria > Chloroflexota > Anaerolineae > Caldilineales > Caldilineaceae > QEUY01. Next base: position 1,887 of record CAYJQA010000652.1, on the reverse strand, counting down.
CCAGTCCTACTGGACGCCGGAGGGCGGCGGCAAGGGCGCGCGTCCCGCGTCAGCCGGGGCCAAGCCGGCGGCTGCGCCTACGCAGTTCAAGCGCCGCGACAGCGTGCAGCACGCCAAGTTCGGCGTCGGCACGGTGATCGAGAGCACCATCGTCGGCGGCGACGAAGAAGTGACCGTGGCCTTTCCGGGGATCGGCATCAAACGACTATCCGTTGCCATTGCAGGATTGAAGAAGCTATGAGTACGAGGACCAGGCCGCCGAAGGCCACCGCCATGCCCGGCCAACCTGCCGCGCCAACCCCCGCGCCGACTACCGCGCCGGTCACTGGGACAACTGTCGCGACGGATTCGCCGCCGTGGAGCGTTACCACCAAAGCGATTGTGGCGTCGGCCGCGCTGATCCTGGCGGCGATGGTCATCTGGCGCTTTACGTTCTTGCTTGGCCCGCTGACGCTGGCCGCGGTCTTTGCCTATCTGCTGAATCCCCTGATTCGCTGGCTGGAGAAGAAGACCAAGATTCGCCGCCCCACGGCCGTGCTGATCATCTATGCGGTCGTGCTGCTGGTGTTGGGTGGGCTGGGCGTCGCCGCGGGGCTGGCGCTGGCCGAGCAAGGCGTCCGCCTCTGGACGGCCCTGCCGGACTTCCTGCCGCGCCTGGTGGAAGAAGTACGCCGCCGGGTGCAGGAGTTGAGCGGCGTTAGCTGGTCGCTAGGCCCCTATGCGGTGGACCTGTCGGCGCTTGTGGCGCTGATCAACTGGAACGAGATCAGCGACGAGCTGCGCAGCGCGGTGCAGACGTTCTTGGGGCGCGGCGGGCCCTGGCTGGCCGGACTGGCGTCGGCGACGTTCAGCCGCGTGGGCGATACATTCCTGGTGCTGGTGGTGTCGATCTACCTGGCGATGGACGCGCCGCGCATCGGCGCGGCCGTCAGCGAGGCCGCGCATCAGCCCGGCTATCGACGCGATGCGGAACGCCTGATGGCGGAGACGGTGGAGATTTGGAACACCTATCTGCGCGGACAGGTGATTCTGGGGCTGGTAATGGGGTCGATTGTGGCCGTGGTCCTGGGGATGATGGGCGTCAACAATGCGTTTGAGTTGGGGCTGCTGGCCGGCTTGCTGGAGTTCCTGCCGGTCATCGGGCCGGTGGTCAGCGCAGGCGTGGCCGTACTGGTGGCGCTCTTCCAGAGCGCCAATGCGTGGGCGATGTCGCCGTGGATGTTTGCGGTAGCCGTCCTGGTGGTGATGATCATCCTGCAGCAACTGGAGAACGCGGTGCTGGTGCCGCGCATTGTGGGCGATGCGCTGGACCTGCACCCACTGGTGGTGATGGTCGGCGTGATCATGGGCGCTTCGCTCGGCGGGCTGTTGGGCGCGGTCCTCGCCGCGCCGATCCTGGCGTCGTTGAAGTTGTACGGCATCTACGTGTGGCGCAAGATGCTGAGTCTGTCGCCTTTTGAGGAGAAGCCGGTCAACGAACCATCGTCCGGCCGGACGGGTTTTCTCGGGCAAGCGTGGTCGTTTCTGCCCGCGCCCGGCCGCAAGAGCGCAGAGGGAGAGAAGCGGTAATGGCAGCACCCGAGGTGTATCCGCTGCGGTTTGCACCCGTCTTCAAGGACTATCCGTGGGGCGGGCGCAACCTGGCGACCAAACTGGGGCGCACGCTCCCGGAAGGGATCGTAGCCGAGAGCTGGGATATCGCGGCGCATCCGAATGGGTACAGCCCCGTGGTCGCGGGACCGCTGGCGGGAAGCACGCTGGTCGAGGTGATGACCCAATGGGGTGAGGCGTTGGTGGGGAGCCGCAACCGCTACGCGCTGGCGCACGGGCGTTTTCCGCTGCTGATCAAGCTGCTCGACGCGCAGCGCTGGCTGTCGGTGCAGGTGC
>CAYJQA010000651.1:0-3100 GCA_964372065.1 uncultured Litorilinea sp. | reverse complement strand
GCCCCGGCCACATCAGGTAGCCCGCCTTGTTGGAGATGACCAACTCATCGCGATAGGGCTTGAAGTCCTGGGCAAAGAGGCGGCCAAAGTTGTCCTCGGCGGAACCCGGCGGCGGGCCGTAGTTGTTGGCCAGGTCAAAGTGGGTGATGCCCAGGTCGAAGGCGCGGCGGAGCATGGCGTGCTGATTCTCCAGCACATCCACGCCGCCGAAGTTGTGCCACAGACCCAACGAGACCGCGGGCAGGCGCAGCCCGCTGCGCCCGCTGCGCCGATACTGCATCCCGTCATAGCGGGTGGATGCCGGTTGATAGCTCATGGTTCAGTCTCCTCACTACGGTTTGAAGTGGGTCCAGCGGCGGCGGGGACCAAGTCCAGGCCGAGCAGCGTCTCCTCGTCCACGACAGCAAAACCGGCCCCGCGATAGAGCGCCACTGCGGGCGTATTCGCAGCGTCGACCTCCAGCCGGGCGGCGGTCATCCCTGCGGACCGCGCCCGCTGGAGCGCGGCGGCGAGCACGCTGCGGGCGAGGCCCTGACCGCGCCAGGCAGGCAGCACAAAGACATCGTCCACCATGACGAGGCCGGGCGTCTCCGTCGCATAGACCAGCACGCTCCCGATCAGTTCTGCGCCCGCCGCCGCGGTCAGCGCGTACCCCTGCTCCCACGGCGGCGACGCCAGCATAAAGCGCAGGTCGTCCGGCGTCTTGGGCGCATGGGGAAAGCAGACATTGTAGGCCGCCAGACAGTGCGCCTGCGCGGCGGCGCTCGCCAACCGATCGGCGTCGAGGACCACGCCGGGCAAGGCGCGCACCGGCGGCAGTTCCGTGTCTAGCGCCCGCGCCATCACCAGGACATGCGTAAACGGCGCAAAGCCGCGCCGCCGCAGGTCGGCGATCTCGTCCTGCTGGCACAGCATCAAGTCGGCGGCCAGCCGCACCCAGCGCGGCGGGTAGGTCGCCGCCAACGCGTGGCTGCGGGCCAGCACCGCCGTGTAAAGACATTCGCGCACGGCGGCCGGGTCCGTCTGCTCCGGGTCCACCAGCATGACGCTCCAGATGGAATGGGGGATTGCGGCCGGGACCGCGTCCTCCACCGGCGCGCCAATCACCGGCGCAAAGCCCGCCATTTCGCCGCGGTCGTCATAGACCGCGACGGCGTTGCCCCCTTCCGCCGCGGCGGGGTGGTAGGTATAGAACTCGGCGGGCATGACCTTGGCGTGCGGCAAGCGCCCGGAATAGCGCGCCAGCAGCCGCGCCAGCCGGTCGATGGCGCGGCGGTCATAGGGCATGACGGTCAGCATGGCGGCGACGCTCCCCTGGGTGGTCTTGCCAGAATTACGCTACAGCTATTATACACCGGCCACGCCCCGCCGCCTGTCACATGGCCCAAGCAGGGTCGCATTTTTGCCCACTGACACCCCCAGCCAGCATAATAGAAAGCCGGGTTGCGGCGCGGCCGGCGCGCCGCCGGGGAGGGATGCGTGGAGCAGAGTACGCCGCTGGCGGATTGGCATCGAGCAATGGACCGCGCGCTGGCCCGCGACGAACCGCTGGCCGCGGCGGCCATGGCGCAGGTCGTCCTGCGCGTGTGGCCGCGCCATCTCGCCACCTACCAGCGCCTGCTACGCATCGCGTGGGCGCTCAAACGTTGGGAAGAGGGTGAAGACTGGGCGCGGCGTTTGTTGCAGGCCGACCCCGGCAACACCCTGGCCTGGCGCTCATTGGCGCGGGCCGCCGAGCAGCGCGGACGCCGCGCCCAGGCGCACGCCATGTGGCAGCGGGCCTTCGAGATGGCCCCCTATGACGCCGAAACACGCGCCGGACTGGCCCGTACCAGTCTGGATGACCCCAATGCGCTGGCGCTGGACCTGGCCTGCCTCGGCACGCTCTATCGCCGCGGCCAACGCTGGGAGCACGCCGCGGGCGTCTATCGCCAACTGGTCAAGGCGGACCCGCGACGCATCGACTTTCAGCTTTGCCTGATGCTGGCCCTCTGGCAAAGCCGCGCCGCCGGCGAAGCCTACGCCCTGGCCCGTCACCTGGTCCAAAGCCAGCCCTATTTGCTCATGGCGTGGGTGACGCTGGATGCCGTCGGCGACGAGAACGACCAGGCATTGGCCCGCCACCCCATTGCCAGCATGGACCCGGACGGCGACTTTGCCGCCGGGGTGCTCGGGATCGCGGCCAGTCGTGAGTCGGTCATGTTGACCGTCGCGCCGGAAGACATGGTTGGGTTGAACGCCTATATGGCGGACACATCGCTTTTGTAAAACGAATCCAGAAAGAGTCTTAGGAGTCAATCAGATGGAACGCACCTTTATCATCATCAAGCCGGATGCCGTCCAGCGCGGGCTGGTGGGCGAGGTCATCGCCCGCTTCGAGCGCCGCGGCCTCAAGATCGTCGCCATGCAGTTTCTCCAGGTGAGCGAAGAGCTGGCCCGCCGTCACTATGCCGAGCACGAAGGCAAGAAGTTCTTTGCCGGGCTGATCAGCTACATCACCAGTTCGCCGGTGGTGGCGATGGTCGTGGAAGGCACCGGCGCGATCGCCACGGTGCGCGCCACCGTGGGCAGCACCAAGCCCGCCGAAGCCGCACCGGGCACCATCCGCGCCGACTTTGGTCTGGAGATCGGGCGCAACCTGGTCCATGCCAGCGACGGGGCCGAAACCGCGGCCAAGGAGATCGCCCTCTGGTTTGGCGAGAACCTGGTGAGTTGGGGTCGCGCCGCCGACCCGTGGATCTTCGAGTAGACCGCAACCGCGCCTGCCCGTGGTCAGACAAGCCGCCCTACGCGCCGCGTGGGGCGGTTTCGTTTGACCTCCGTCGCGGCCTACACTACAATAGGACTCTCTCAGCAGCCCAAGCGAGGTAGAGCCGGGGATCGTCTCCCCAAACGTCGTTGTTGTACACCGGCTTTGCCCCCTCAATCGTAGTCTTACCGATCTAGTCAGCCCAATTATGTCAGCTACGCGCATTGCCTGTAGGAGGAACGCCCATGCCACAGACCTTTGACACCACTGCTTCCAAGAGCGAGGTTTATCCGCCTTCGCCCGCCGTTCTCGCCAGCGTCCAGTTGCCCAACTACCTGGACCTCCGTACCG
>CAYJQA010000650.1:0-3108 GCA_964372065.1 uncultured Litorilinea sp. | reverse complement strand
GGACGGGAGCGGGCATTGGCTGTGGCTGCAACTGGCCCATGCCTTTGCCCGGCTCCCGCTGGGCGAAGTGGCGTGGCGCGTCAATCTGCTCTCGGCGGTGGCCGCGGCGGCGGCGATTGGGCTGACCGCCGCGCTGGCGCTGGAGTTAGGGCAGGGCCGTGTCGCGGCGCTGGCGGCCGCGGTGAGCCTGGCGGTGGCGCACACCTTCTGGTCACATGCTGTGCGGGCGGAAGTCTACACGGTATTCCTGGCGGTGTTGACTCTGCAACTGTGGTGCTGGTGTCGCTGGACTGAGACGCGTACATGGCCCGCGCTGCTTGGCGCGCTGCTGGTCGGCCCGACCATTCTGGGCCACCAGATGGGCGTCTTTGCCCTGCCCGCCGTCGCCTATCTGGTCGTGCGGCGGCGCGCGTGGCTGACGCGGGCAGGTGCGGCCGCGCTCCTGGCGTGTGGTGCGACCGGCCTTGCCGATCTGGTGTGGGTCGTACACGCCCAGGTCGGCGCGCCGACTATCGTGGCCTCGCTGCTGATGTACTTTACACGCGCCGGGGTGGACTTTGGCCCGGCCATGCTGGATTACCGGATGGCCGGGCTGCCGCGCGACGTGGCGCTGTGGATCGGCTTTCTCGGTCTGCAATTCGTGGGGCCGGCGGCGCTGCTGGCGCTCTATGCGCTGTGGCGTGGCCGCGGCTGGCTGGGCGACGTCCGATGGCAGGCGCTTGCGCTGCTGTTTGCGGTCAACGTGGGGTTTGCGCTGACCTATCGCGTCAACGACGCGTATGTGTTCTTCCTGCCGAGCTATCTGGCGGCGGCGCTGGTGGTGGGGCAAGGCGCGGAGTTGGTCGCGGCGCGCTGGGGCGGGCTGCGCCGCGCACCGGCGCAGGCTGGGCTGCTGGCGGCGCTGGCCGTGACGCCCGCGGTCGTATACCTGCTGCTCGCCCTGCTCTTTGCCCGGCAAGGCATCAACCCTCTCGGCGTGCGGTCGCTGCCGGAACGCGAACCTAACCTGTACTTCCTCTGGCCGGCGAAGGCGAGCTATACCGGCGCGCGCACTTACGGGCTGGCCGCATTCGCGGCGCTGCCGCCGCAGGCCACGCTGATCGCCGACCATACCCCGCTGGAACCGCTGCGCTATCTGCAAAGCATCGAAGGGGTCCGGCCTGACGTGCGACTGGTGAAGATCGAACCCGGCGATGACCTGGGACCGGTCATCGCCGGGCTGCAAGGGCCGGTATTTGTGGCGGATCAAGACCCGCGCTACTACAACCTGACGACGCTGCCCGGCGTCCGTTTGGCCGCGACCGGACCCGTCTTTGCGGTGGTCCGGGATGCGCCGGCGGGCGAACGCTGAGCCGGGCCGCCGCGGGCTAGATCGCGGCGGCGATGGCGGCGACCAGGCGGTCCATGTGGGCAGGCGTGTTGTAGGCTTGCACCGAAACGCGCACCAACGGCTGGTCCTGCCACGCAAAAACGGGAATCTCAATGCGGTGGTCGGTCCACAGGGTGTCGCGCAGCTTGTCGGGGATGCCTTGCGGCAGGCGCGCCGTAAACATCTGCGAGAACCAGGTGGTTGAGTCCGGGCACACCGGGTCCAGCCCCGTGAGTTCGTTGAGGCGGGCGCGCGTCTCGGAAGCCAGCTTATGGCAGGCGGCGCGCACCGAGGCCCAGTCGTTCTCTTGCTGGAAGCGCACGGCCGTGCCCACGGTCAGGTAGGCCGCAGGGTCCATGGTGCCGGTCCAGGTGAAATTGTCCAGGAAGCGGGACCCGGTGCGCGGGTTAGTCCAGCCGTGGGAGACGACCAGCGGCTCCAGCACGTTGTCGCGCCCGGCGGCGGCGTAGAGGAAGGCTGCTCCTTTGGGCGAGCAGAGCCACTTGTGACAGTTGCCCGTGTAATAGTCAACCCCCATCGCTTCCAGGTCCAGGTCGATCTGGCCCGGTGCGTGCGCGCCGTCGATGACGGTGATGATGCCTTCAGCCTTGGCGCGGTGACAGATCAACTCGGCGGGGAAGATCAGCGCGGTGGGCGAGGTGATATGTGAGAAGGTGATCACGCGCGTGCGGGGCGTGACCCCTTCCCACAGCCGGTCGACAAACTCCTCGGGCGTGGTCATGGGCAGCGGCATGGGCCAGTTGACGTACTTGGCCCCGGTGCGGCCGCAGTTGAAGTTCCACGTGTTGTTGACTGCGCCGTACTCGTGGTTGGTGGTGAGGATTTCGTCGCCGGGCTTAAGGTTGAGCGAGCGCGCCACCACGTTAATGCCGAAGGTCGCGTTGGGGACAAAGACCAGCTTGTCGTGGGTCGTGCCGATGTAGCTCGCCAAGATGTCGCGGGAGGAGGTCATCAAGTCGTGGGTGCGCCGCCCGATGAAGTCCACCGGGTCGCGCTCCAGCTCGCGCTGCCAACGCTGGTACTCGCTGAAGACCGGCTCGGGACAGGCCCCGAAGCTGCCGTGATTGAGGAAGACGATGTCGTCGTCCAAGAGGAACTGGCTGGCAAGATCGGGCAGCGGCAGGATGAGCGCCGGCCGGGTAGGTGTAGTCATGGACACAGGGATTCTTTCATCTAGGCCGGCCAAACGGCACGGCGGTAGTGGGCGAGCACAATCAACCGAGCGTGCTCGGAACGGATGCGATTGACGCTTCTCGGAATATTCTGCCCATCTTGGGCAAATGTCAAACGCAGGATCCCCAGACGTCACACTCCGCCGGACCGCATATCCAGGGGATACGGTTCGGCGTTTCCCGTGATAGACTGGATGCAGCAACCCCACGCTGCTTGTATCCCCTATTTCACCCGGCGGGGGCATCCCCCGCTGTAGCCTCCATAACTTCATTGTCGCCGCTCGGCGACAGACGCACGCGCCTGCGCCGGCGGCCTATTGCCATCGAAGGAGGCGATCATGTCTGCTTTTCGACGCCGGTTGGCGTACGCCCTGCTGGCGCTGCTCATCGCGGCGGTGTTGCCCGGAACGTCTCCGCCCAGCCCGGCGCTGGCGGCCACCGACGACGACCCTACGACCCTGGTGACCGATGACCTGAACGAGTGGGCACTGGGTCAGGGCCTGCTTTATTGGGCCGAGGTGTGTTACGACGACGAGCTGACCGCCC
>CAYJQA010000649.1:0-3109 GCA_964372065.1 uncultured Litorilinea sp. | reverse complement strand
GGCCCAGGTAGGCCGCCAACAGCGTGTGCGCCTGTTCGAAGTGACCGGCGGCGGCAAAGACATGGGCGGCGGCGCGAATGGCGACGGGGTTGCGTGGGTATGCCTGGCTGATATCGGCGGCGACGGTTTCGGCGTGGGCGTCGTGGCCGGTGGCAAGCAAGGCCTCGGCCTCGATCACTTGGCTGGCGATGGTGGTGCTGCGCCGCTGGCGACGCTCGATAATCTCCAGGGCTTGGGGGGCGTCTCCGTCGGCGAGACAGGCCGCCGCGTGATAATCCAGGAGAAAGAGCAAGGGGCCATGCGCTTCGCGCGCGACCTGCACCGCGGTGATGCGTTCGGCGGGCGCGCCCCATCGCTTGAGGTATTCCAGCAGTTGGTCGCGCACTTCGGGCGGGAGGGCGACGATCTGGCCGGCGGTCAACGTGATACCGGCCAGGTTTAGGTCCATTGACGGGGCAGTGGTCACAGGCATAGGCGATCTAGGCGGCGGCGACCGCCGCTCCAAGCGGGGCGCAGGGCCAACCGAACGATACAATGAAGCTTGCGCGGTTGTCAATCGGGTGGGGGAACGCGGCTCCGCAAGCAGATCATGGGGGGTGTGGTTTGACGCTGCACGCCAGGTTCCCTATAATCCCTACCTATTTGCCGCACCATTCGGAGCAAACCGAGCACCGTCCCAGGTTGTCGACGGGGGCCAGGCAGGCAGTCGTGAAAGTCTGTCACGACTTTTGCCGGCCCACCGTGTTATAGCACATTGAATAGTTGCCATTGGCAGCTCCATGTAAAACAGAGCGGTGGCCAGGCCGGGATCTCATGATCCCGCTGCGCCGGACCTTCCGCTGTCTGGATGAGGAGAACATAGGAGACCATGACACGGGTATTCGTTACCGGGATGGGCGCGCTCACCCCGGTGGGTAACGACGTCGAAACCTATTGGCGTAATTTGTTGGCCGGAAAATCGGGTGCGGCCAGGATCGCGCAGTTCGACACGCGCGATATGCCGTGGAACATTGCCTGCGAAGTCAAGAGCTTTGACGTGGGCGATTACATGGACCGCAAGCTCAGCCGGCGCACAGCGCGCTCCACGCAGTTCGCGATTGCCGCCAGCAAGCAGGCGCTCACCGATGCCGGTTTGGTGTTGGACGCGAGCAACTGGGACAATGTGGGCGTGATGATGGCGACCGGCGGCGGCGGCATCACCGAGATCGAGTTCGCCACGTATACGATGGTGGAAAAAGGCTGGCGGACGATCGGGCCGTTCGTCGTGCCGTCGGCCATGGCCAACGCGGTCAGTTGTCTGGTGTCCATCGAGACCGGCGCGCGTGGCCCGGTGATGACCAGCACGGCGGCGTGCGCCAGCGGCCACTACTCGATTATCGAGGCGTATCACTATCTGCAACGCGGCGAAGCGGATGCCTTTATCGCCGGGGGCGCGGAGTCGGCGGTGTCCATGCTGACGATGTCGGCGTTTGGGCGCATGGGGCCACTGTCCAGCCGCATGGACGACCCGGAACGCGCCTGCCGCCCCTTCTCGGTGGACCGCGACGGCTTTGTCAGCGGGGAAGGCGCGGGCGCGCTGATTCTGGAGACCGAAGAGCATGCACGGGCGCGCGGGGCCAAGCTGTACGCCGAGGTGTTGGGGGGACGGCTGACTGCCGATGCGTACCACGTTACGGCCCCGGACCCGGACGGCGACGGCGCGGCGCGGGCACTGACGGGCGCGCTGAAGAACACCAATCTGCGCCCGGAGGATATCGACGTCGTTTTTGCCCACGGTACGGGCACGGTGCTCAACGACGCCGGAGAGTCGAAGGCGCTCAAGCGAGCGTTTGGCGAGCATGTCAACCGCATGAAGATCACCAGCATCAAGAGCATGATCGGACATGGGCTGGGCGCGGCCGGCGCACAGTCGGCGGTCGCGGCGGTCATGTGTCTGCGCGAAGGCCGCGTGCCGCCCACTATCAACTACACGCCGGACCCGGAGATCGACATTCCCATCGTCGGCAATCATGCCCAGGAAGTGGACGCCAAACACGCGATTGTCAATGCGTTTGGCTTTGGCGGCCAGAACGTGGTCGCCGTCTTTGGCCGGGTCGACCCGAAAGACCCCAACGCGGCGCACGGCTAGACGCGTCCGCCAGGGTCGCAGGAATGAGAACGGCGAGGGGCCATGGCCTCTCGCCGTTGTGATTGGTGCGCTGCGCCGGGCGGTGGCGTCGCGCAGTCTGTGGACGCACCGGGTCAGTCGCGCAAGGCGTGGCCTGTGTGGGCCAGAAACACGTCGCCGAGGCCGGGACGCTGGACCGCAATCTCTTGGATGTGGAAACCGGCGGCGTCGGCTAGGCCGATGAGCGCGACCAGGCGCCGGTCGCCCTGGTCGACGCCGACCTGGACTTGGTGCGCTCCCTGCGTGGCGGCGGCCGCGCCGTCTGCTAGGCTTTCCGGTGGGGCTTCCACCGGGTGATGGTTCACCTGCGCCACGAATGGCTCTTGCTGGAGACGAGCGGCAAAAGCGGCCACGTCGCCCAAGCCGCGCATGGCGATCACGTCCGCGCCGAGGTCGCGCACGAGACCGGCGGGCGACCCTTCGGCGACCAGTTGACCGTGGTCGACGATGCCGACGCGGTCCGCCAGGGCTTCGGCCTCCTCCATGTAGTGCGTGGTAAGCAGCAGCGTAATGCCCTGTTCGTCGCGCAGGCGGCGGATATACTGCCAGATGCCGACGCGGTTGTGCGGATCGAGGCCCTGGGTTGGCTCGTCGAGAAAGAGCACCTGCGGATGGGTCATGAGACCGCGCGCTAACTCCAGGCGGCGCTTCATACCGCCCGAATAGGTGACGGCTTTGCGGTCCAGGACGTCAGCCAGCTCGACCAGCGCGGCCAACTCCTCGATGCGGCGCTTGCGCTCAGCGGCGGGCTGTCCGTAGAGGCGGCTGTGGAAGTCGAGTACCTGCCGCCCGGTGAGGTCCTTGTCGAGCACGACTTCTTGGAAGGTCACACCGATGCGGCGGCGCACCTCGCCCGGATCGGCGACGACGTCGAAACCGGCGACGACGGCGCGGCCGCTGGTGGGCAGGAGCAAGGGCGTGAGGATGCCGATGGTCGTGGTC
>CAYJQA010000648.1:0-3112 GCA_964372065.1 uncultured Litorilinea sp. | reverse complement strand
GTTGTCTACTCCACGGTCACCAACGGGCGCAGGTCGGCCAAAGTCTTGTCACCGATACCGGAGACGCGTAAGAGTTCGTTCACGCTTCCATAGGGACGACCGGCGATGATGGCCGCGGCCTTCGCCGGACCGATGCCGGGCAGCGTCTCCAGTTCGGCTTGCGTCGCAGTGTTGATATTGATTAGCCCGGACGATGTGGACGTCGGCGTGTTCCCATCCACAGGCGCAGGGGTCGCGGTGGGCGGAGGCGTGGGGGTCGGGGTAGGTATCGGCTCGTCCTGGGTCGGGAAGTCGATTTGCTCGCCGTCGTGGATCGGCGCGGCCAGATTGATCGCGTCGGTCTGCGCGTCGGCGGTGAAGCCGCCCGCGGCGTTCAGCGCATCGCCCACGCGCGCGCCCGGCGGCAGCCGATAGTTGCCCGGCGCGTTGACCGCGCCGCTGACAAAGACCACGACCTCAGACGGCGTCGGTGTCGGCATTGGCTCCAGCGTGAACGGTGTAGCTTCCGGTTGTCTCATCGAATCTTCGACCGGTGGCTCCGTGTGAATGACAATCGGTTCCGCCGGCGGCTGTCGCACCAAAAACAGCCCGGCGCTGACCACGATCGCGCCGATGAATAGCCCGGCCAGCGCCGAACCCCAGTGCCAACCGGACGGGGTGGGGGATGATGATGGGGTCATGTTAAGGGAGCGCGTGACGCGCCAGGGCTTGTTGGCCGAGCAGGATATAGGCTTGGTCGTCATGCACGGGGTGGCTCAGCCCGCCCCGCACATCGCGATAGTAACGTTCCAGCGGCAGGGTCTTGCTCATACTCGCGCCGCCCGCCGCGCGCATACAGTGGTCGACGATGGCGACCGCGTTGTTGGTGACGGTCACCTTGGCCGCCATGATCGCCGGCCCTAGATCGTCGCGGCGCTCGGCATAACGGTCCCATAGCTCGGCGGTGTAATAGAGTTGGGCGCGCGCCTGGTGCAGCAGAAATTCCGCCTGCCCCAGCCGGTGCTGGATCGTCTCCAGCGTGGCGATGGGCTTACCCAGCGCCGTCGGCACGCGTGTATGGGCATAGTGCGCCGTACAGGTCAGCGCGGCCGCGGCCACGCCCAGATAGACCGCGCTCACCGTCAGCGGGAACCACGCATTGGTCTTGGGCTTGCCCGTAGGCCCTACGGCCGCGGCGGGAATCATCATCTCAGCCGGCACAAAGACATCGTGCAGCAGCACATCATGGCTGCCGGTGGCGCGCATCCCCAGACTGTCCCACGTCTCCACAATCTCCACGCCGGGACCGGGCGTCGCCACGAAGTTGGCGACCTGACCGCTGCCGTCGGCGCAGGTCGCCAGCACGATCAGATAGTCCAGGGCCGGGCTGAGACTGGCGAAGCTCTTGCGCCCGTTGAGCAGCCAGCCGGGACCGCGCGGGTCGTCCGCGGGGACGGGCTGCGCCGTGGTCTGGGGCTGGCCGCCGCGGCTGGGGCTGCCCAGTTCGGGTTCCGTGCCCAGATAGTTGACCAATGCGCCCCGTTCCACCGCCGCGCGGCACAGTTGGGCGAAGATGGCGGCGGGCCAACTGTGCGCCTCGGCCACATAGCCAAGCGTTTGCAGGTGCATGGTCACGGCCAGCGCGGTGCTGCCGTCGCCCAGCGCCAACGTCTCCACCACGCGGATCGTTTCCAGCAGGTTCGCGCCCCACCCGCCATAGTCCACGGGGACGACCAAGCGCGGCAACTGCGCCCGGCGCACATCCTCGATGTTGGTGAAGGGGAAGCTGCCCGCGGCGTCATGCTCGGCGGCGCGGGCGCTCAACCGGGGAACCAACCCCCGCGCCCGCGCCACAAACTCGGCTTGGCGCGCGGTCAACGGATAAAACGCGGCGAATGTGTCCATCATCAATCATCTAACCCGCAGAGAGAAGGAGAAGTTCTCACGCAAAGCACGCCAAGAACGCCAAGGGCAGTGCAAAAGGAATAAGGGCGAGCGTCATTCCGAGGCCTATGGCCGAGGAATCCCCTTCCTTGCGCGCACACCAGAAGGAGATGCTTCGCGGCGGCGGGAGCCCACTGGGCGCGCCCGTGTCCGAACAGCATGACCACTTATTCTGTTCTGACCTTTGCGTTCTTTGCGGCTTTGCGTGAGATTTCCCCTCTCTCTTCTTGCCTACGCCGCGGCGACGGCCTGCACCGTCTCGATCACGGCGCGGATGTGGGCGTCGGGCGTGTTGGTCGGGATCACGCAGCCGGGGCCGACCAGCAGCCGCCGCCCGCCCGTCTGGCGGATGGCATCGCGCGTCTGCTCGCGGATCGCGTCGATCGGCCCGGTCTGAATGATGGTGCGGTCTTCGATGCCGCCCACCAGCAGCCCGCCAAAGCGCTGCTTGGCTTCCGCCAGATTCGGCGTCGTGATGCGGTCGTGCCAGTTCACCAGATCGGCGGGCAGGCTCGTCATCAGGTCGAACATGATGTCCTCGCCGTGGATGTGCAGCATATTCAGCTTGCCCATCGCCCGCGCCGCCTGCAAGATTTGCGCGTCATAGGCCGCGCCAAATTCGCGATACTCGGCCTCGGCCATCAGCCGGTAGCTCGCGCCCTGCGTGGCGAAGAAGATACCGTCCGCGCCCGCGTCCAGACACGCTTGCGTAAAGCGGATAGTCACGTCGGTGATGATCCGCAGCCCTGCGTGCAGCAGTTCCGGGTACAGCCGCATGTGGGCATAGCCCGCATCGCCCGCCAGCTTGACCGCGGTGGTCAGCGGGCTAAAGACCGTCTGGAACAGCGGCACGCTGCCCTTCAACTCCGCCGCGGCCAGCCGGATCGCCGCGACCTCCTGGCCGTAAGCGCCCTGGGTCACGTCCAGTTGGGCAAGCTTGGGCCACTGGGCAGGGTCCGCCAACCCGACCTTGGTGAGGATGCGGTTGCCGCGGAAGCCGGGGTTATAGACGGTCTGCGCGCCCCAGTCGTGGACGCCGTACATGCCCGTCGGCATGAACTTCACCAGGTCAAAGTCATACTCGCGCTGCCAGCGCAGCATCGCATTGGCAAGACCGGCCGCGGTCTCGTCGTCGCCGGGGAAGTGGCGCCAGAGACTGACCGGCACGCGGTCCACAGCGTCGCCCTTC